>JALYZH010000194.1 GCA_030948945.1 Gemmatimonadota bacterium
GTCGAACCATACGCAACCATGGTCGCGACAGAGAACAGCGGTAGATAAGATCACCGCGTGAACGAATCACAGCTCATCGCCCGGGTCATCGCGGGGGATCGGTTGGCCGGGCGTGCGCTGTACGACACGCACGCACCCCGCGTCTACTCGCTCGCCTATCGACTGAGCGGGGATGCGGACAAGGCACGGGAGTTCACGCAGGACACATTCATCCGCGCGTTTGCGCGGCTGTCGCAGTTTCGGGGAGACGCGGCGTTCTCGACCTGGCTGCACCGGATCGTCGTGACTGTAGTCTCGAACGCGAGGCGAAGCGAGATCCGGCTCGGACGCGAGGTCGCGCTCGACGAAGCGAATATGATCGAGGCCTCGGCACCTGAAGCGGAGCCCGATCTGAAGGAGTGTATTGCTCGAGCGGTCGAAAATCTTTCGGATGCTTACAGGACGACGCTGGTAATGCACGACATTGAGGGATATACGCACGCCGAGATCGCTGGAATCCTGGGTGTTCCCGAGGGAACATCCAAGAGCAGGCTCTCGGCGGCACGAGCGCAGCTCCGGCAAGAGCTGGCTGTATTCAAGGAGTAGGATGATGGACGAGAATCGCTTTGACGAAGTGGTCCGGGATCTTCCGCGGAACTTCAATGCACCGCCCCCGCCACCACTCGACGACATGTGGTCGGTGATCGAGGATGCGCACTTCAATGCCCCGACTTCGATCGCACCGAGGCGCGGGCGAATGTTGCGCGCACCCTGGCTCGCAGCGGCCGCCGCGCTCCTCATCGGGATCGGGATCGGGCGCTACACGCCGCGCTCCACGAAGACGGCCGCCAATCCGCCTTCCGCAACGGCACACACAAACGTGGTTGTGTCTCCCGAGAACACCGCGTCTGCAGTCGCCGACGCCTATCGCGACCAGACCAGCCACTACCTGGGGCAGGCAGCGGCTCTTCTCATCTCGCTTCCGATAAAGGATTCGAGTGGCAGAGCCGATGCAGATTTTGCCGGCAAAGCCGCTGACCTCCTCGTCACGACCCGGCTGCTCATCGATTCACCCGCGGCGCAGGATCCCAAGCTCCGGTCACTACTCGAGGATCTCGAGCTCGTGCTGGTGCAGATCGCGCGGCTGCGAGGCGGCAAAAGCACAGGTGATCTCGATCTGATCCACCAGGCAGTAGAACAGGGAGACGTGCTCTCACGTCTCAATTCCGCGGTAGTCACCAATCAATCCTCAGAATGAGGGAAGGATGATCAGAGCAACTTTCGTCGCGGCACTCCTCGGAGTTTTCGCTCTACGAGCTGGAGCGCAGATTCCAATGCCGCCGACTCCCGCCCCAAGTCCTGTTCCGCCGGCCATCAACCAGCCCGCGACCCCCCAGACCCCACCGTCGAGAGTAATTGCTCCTCGTCCACGCGACTGGCAGTCGTTGGATCTGTCGGATCTGGGGGATCGGCTCGACGCGATCAGAGACATGCAGATGGATCTGCGTCTCCCTCCGATGCCCGATATCGAGGCGATGCACGAGCTCGATCTGGATCTCTCTCCGATGGACGAGGCGATGGGGCGAATGGACGAAGCGATGTCCCGTCTCGATTTCGACCTCGACTTCGACATTCCGTCGATCCCTCCGATCCCTCCGATCCCGCCGATGCCTCCGATGCCTCCGATGGATCCGATCCCGCCTATGGATCCGATTCCGCCGATGCCTCCGATGGAGCCGATGATCATGGATGCGATGGCGATGTCGCCGATGGTATCTGTGGCTCCCATAGCGAGAGCCACATCAGAGAGTCGTATCGCTTCCACCAGCGCGCGCGTGGCGGGCTTGTCGCCATTCGAGCGGCAGTTCGGAGGAATCTCCAACGATCCGCCAAAGGCGTGGGCTCAGTCAGACCCCGCTGATTCTCTCTATCGTCTCGCGCGTGAAGCGCTCAATCACGGTGAGTACCGCCGCGCTGCCCAATTGTTCGGAGACATCACGCAGCGCTTTCCGAGCTCGGTGTATGCAGCCGATGCTCGCTACTGGCGCGCGTTCGCGCTCTACCGGATCGGCGGCACGAACGAGCTGCGTGACGCGCTCGCGTCGCTGGCTCAGGACAATTCGCGGGTTTATCGTAGCGCCTCATTACAGACGGATGCGCCCACACTCGCAGCCCGAATTCGCGGCGCGCTGGCCGCGCAGGGCGACCCGGATGCGAAGAGGCAGCTTGGAGCGGCCGCGTCGCAGCCCGGTGGGGCGTGCGACCGAGAAGACGTCGCCGTCCGCGTCCAGGCGCTCAACTCACTCGGACAAACCGACCCAGAAGCCACCACTCCAATTTTGCGCCGAGTTCTAGCCCGACGCGACGACTGCTCCGCCAGCCTTCGTCGCGCCGCGCTGTGGCTACTCGGCAGACGGACCGACGCCGACGCAACGGCGCTGGTGATAAACACAGCCCGCACCGATCCCGATCTGAGAGTTCGGTCAGACGCGCTGTGCTTCCTCGCTGCCATGCCCGGTGACCAGGCAATCTCGGCGATCGAGGAGATCGCGCGTACCCCCGGAAACGAGCAGCTCCAGCGCGCCGCTGTTAGTGCACTCGGACGAAGCGACGCTCCGCGCGCGCGTCAGAGCATTCGCAACATCATCGAGCGCACCGACCTGAGCGAGACTTTGCGCGCAACTGCACTCGCCAGCGTCGACGCCGAGCACATCAGCGACAACGGGGCATACATACGCTCGATCTATCCCCGGCTCGACACACCACGTCTCAAGGCCTCAGCAATCCGCGCCGTGGCCCGCGTCGGCGGGAATGACAACGAGCAGTGGCTACTGACTGTCGTGCGTAACGCGAACGAGCCCGTCGATGTCCGCGCCATGGCGCTGAGCTACGCGGGCCGATCCTCGATCCCGATCGCCGACTTGCTGCGCATGTACGACGTCGCCGGAGATCGTCCGCTTCGGGAGCAGTTGATCAGGCTTTACGCCCAAAGGACCGACCCGCAAGCAACGGACAAGCTGATCGAGATCGCGAGAACCGGGACTGATCCGGAAATGAGACGCCTCGCCATATCCGCTTTGTCTCGCAAGAACGATCCGAGAACCAAGCAGCTTCTACTGGAGATCATTGACAAATGACAAGGCTCTTTTCGGGACTCACTGCCGCGATCCTGCTCGCTATCAGCGCGACCGCGCCGCGCGCCACCGCGCAGTCACTCGCCAATCGCGTGACCTCGGCGTCCGATCGCTCGGTCCAATTCAGCTATCCCGCGCGACCCGGCGTCTGCGGCGACGGACGTACCTACATCTCGACGGGTCCCGGAAATTTCTACGGATCCTTCAACGGATCCTTCTCGACGAATTCGTCCGACCAGTGCCAGGCAGGCCCGGTGAGAGTGCTCGCCGATCTTGCGGATCGCAACGTGATTGCGCTGCGCACGTACGTCGGTGGAGTGACACCGGTCGTCGACGCTGGCGTCACGAATCTCGGCACGGTCACGCCGGCCGACGCTACTGACTATCTCCTTGGAGTTGCATCACGCGCGGACGGAAGAGTTGGAAGAGACGCCATCTTTGCGGCACTACTGGCGAATGGCGTCGATCTCACACCCAGGCTTCTCGATATCGGACGCGATCAAAACCGTCCGCTCGAGACGCGGCGTGCCGCCTTGTCGGGTCTCGGCCGGAGCGATGCGCCGCAACTCGATAAGATCGGTGCCGCCCTCGTGCAGATAGCGACGAACGAGAATGACGTGCAGGGCGTTCGCTCGGCCGCCCTCTCCGTGCTTTCCAGGCTCGATCACGGCGCCGGCATCCAGCCGCTCATACAACTGGCGAGCGGGAACATGACTTCTTGGGTCGGCCGCGAGAGCATGACGGTATTGGCCCGTTCCGGCGATCCGCGCGCGCGACAGTTCCTCCGCTCGACTGCGCAACGCTCCGACCTGCCTGATGAAGTCCTGGCGCTGGTCATTCGTGGCGTCGGACATAACTACGTCACCGGTCAGGATGCGAGCCTGTTGCGCTCCATCTATCCGCGTCTCACCGGGCAGCGCTCGCAAGATGCGGTGCTCTCGTCGCTATCGGAGCTGGGTGGGTCGGACAACGTGCAGTGGCTCACCGGAATCGTGCGCGACGAGAAGCTCACTCCGGAAGCTCGGCGCCGCGCGCTTCAATTCCTCGCCCGAGCGGGCGCAACGACTCCAGTGCTGCTCTCAATGTACGATCCGGCGTCGGACACGCAGCTCCGGGAGGCGCTGATCGGCATCTACTCACGCATCTCGGACAAGGTGGCGACGGACAAATTGGTCTGGATTGCGCGAAACGAGCAGAATCTCGCCCTCAGGCGTCGCGCGATATCAGCCTTGTCGCGCAACTCCGACCCGACGATCAGGGCGGCCCTACAGGAAATCGTCGAACGGTAGCGGCGGCTTTTGGAGCGTTAACCGGCCTTCTGCCGCACCATGATGGGCTGCTCGACTAGCTGCGGGAGCGGCCACGACCTCCCAAGCACCTTCTGGAAGCAGCGCTTAGGAACGATCTCTACGCCCGATTTGGTCAGCGTGTCGTAGCGGGCGAGTTTTTCCGGATAACGCGAGACGGTGGTCGCCTTATAGGAAAGCGACAGAAAAAAGTTGTCGGTGAGACTCAGCGCGAACAGCTCCTCGATGTTCCTCGCCCGCGCCAGACGCTCGATGCCCAGGACGACCTGGCTCCCGA
>JALYZH010000205.1 GCA_030948945.1 Gemmatimonadota bacterium
GCGAGCGCTACCTGGCGCAGCTCTCGGATTTTTCCGCGGAGTATACGGCGGACCTATCCGACGCGGAGGTGATCATCGTCAACACCTGCGGGTTCATCGACGCCGCCAAAAAGGAATCGATCGACGCAATGATCGAAGCGGCACGGTTCAAAACAACCGGCCGGTGCCAGGCGGTAGTTGCGGTCGGCTGCATGATCGAGCGGCACAAAGACGAGCTCGTCGTTGCTTTGCCGGAAGTCGACCTATTCCTCGGATCCTCGGAGATGCAACGACTCGTTCCCGAGCT
Organism: Gemmatimonadota bacterium; assembly: GCA_030948945.1. Next base: position 287 of record JALYZH010000205.1, read on the forward strand.
GAACGACCGCGGACTTCTCGGTGCGGCGGGTGAGGAGCTTCATCCCGGCGCGCGACTCTACACCGGCGATCTCGCGCATGTGCGCTACATGAAGATCAGCGAAGGCTGCGATCACGGGTGCGCGTTCTGCGCAATTCCACTCATGCGCGGCAAGCATCGTTCGTTCGCGCTCGACGAGGTTGTACGTGAAGCACAGCTCCTCGAGCTGCAAGGCGCGCGAGAGCTCAACCTCGTCGCGCAGGACCTCGCCCACTATGGCCGTGACACTCGTGACGGAAGAAAGCTTCCGGAGCTGCTCGAGGCTCTTGTCGCCGAGACCTCGATCCCCTGGATTCGAATGCTCTACCTCTATTCGTCGGGAATTACCGATCGCCTGCTCGAAGTCGTAGCGCGGGAGCACCGAATCCTTCCGTATCTCGACATGCCCATTCAACACGGGTCAGATCTGGTTCTGGCGCGCATGCGTCGTCCAGAGAGGAAGCGCACGATCCGCGATCGTGTCCAGAAATTCCGCGACGCCGTTCCTGACGTGGCAATCCGGACCACCTGCATTGTGGGTTTCCCCGGCGAAACCGAAGAACAGTTCGAAGAGCTGTTGGAGTTTCTGCAGGAGATACGGTTCGAGCGCGTTGGCGCGTTCACCTATTCGCCGCAGGAAGGAACGCGGGCGGCGCAATATGTCGATGACGTACACGAGACCGTCAAGCGCGAGCGACTCGAGCGCCTGACTGAGCTTCAGAGATCGATTACCGCGGAGCGCTACGAATCGCGCGTCGGCCGCACGGCTCTCGCGCTGGTCGACCGCGCCGACATCGAGACTGGAACCTCGCAGGCGCGACTTCCCTGGCAGGCTGACGATATCGATGGTGTCACCCAGATCGATGAAGCTCTCCCGCCCGGGACGATCGCGGAAGTTGCGGTCGAAGAAGTCGTCGACGATTACGACTTTCAGGCTTCAGTGATTCGCGTCGCACTTCCTGCCGGTGTCCCCGAACGCCGACGGGTATCACGCGAATTGCCGGTAACGCAGACGATCGGAAGTTACGGACGCTGATGCGTCCGACGGGGACGGTCCGGAATCAGGAGAGCGGAACGCGCTCGGCTGAAGTGATGGCGCGCGCGCGCGAGCTATTTCCCGGCGGTGTGAATTCGCCGGTTCGCGCTTTTCGCGGCGTTGGCGGCGACCCCATCGTCGCGGCAAGAGGTGAGGGCGCGCGAATCTGGGATGTGGACGGCAGGGAGTACATCGACTTCGTGCTGTCATGGGGACCTCTCATCCTCGGTCATGCTTCTCCGATCGTCCTCGACGCGCTCGAGCGGGCAATGACAAGTGGCACGAGCTTCGGGATGCCGACCGAGCTCGAAGTGCAGCTCGGTGAGCTCATCCGCGCTCGCATGCCACACGTCGAGATGATGCGATTCGTCTCGAGCGGGACAGAAGCCACGATGAGCGCGGTGCGGCTGGCGCGCGCATTCACGGGCCGCGACGCGATTTTGAAGTTCGAGGGGTGCTACCACGGCCACGCGGATTCTTTCCTCGTGCGCGCCGGTTCCGGTGTGGCCACGTTCGGCCTGCCAGATTCGCCAGGCGTGCCCGCCGAGCTCGCGTCACTTACGCTCACCGTTCCGTTCAACGATCTGGACGCCGCGACGCGCGCCGTGCGCGGAACCCAGCGCGGTATCGCCGCGATCATCGTCGAGCCGATCGTGGGCAATGCCGGCTTCATTGCTCCCGATCGCGGCTTTCTCGAAGGACTGCGGGTGCTCGCGGACAGCGCCGGCGCGCTCCTCATCTTCGATGAAGTGATGACGGGGTTCAGAATCGCACCGGGTGGTGCACGCGATCGGTTTGGCGTCACTGCCGACCTCACGACGCTAGGGAAAGTCATCGGCGGCGGCCTTCCTGTCGCACTTTATGGGGGTCGGCGGGAGATCATGGAGCGCGTCGCTCCGTCAGGCCCCGTGTACCAGGCCGGAACTCTCTCGGGAAATCCGTTGGCTATGGCCGCTGGTCTGGCAACATTGTCTACGCTGACCCCTGCGCTGCATTCAAGGATCGAGAAACGTACAGTGACTCTGGTCGAAGGTTTGCAAAAGATCGCAGACGACCTCGGCGTGCCGCTCACAGTGGGGCACGCCGGGTCGATGTGGGGCTTTTTCTTCACGAAGAAGCGAGTACGTAATTTCGCGGATGCGAAATCTTCGGACGTCGACTTGTTTCGTCGCTTCTTTCACGCAGCGCTCGAGCGGGGGGTCTATCTGCCGCCATCACCATTCGAAGCATGCTTCATGTCGGCCTCGCACGGGGACGATGAGATCGCAACCGCATTGCAGGCAATGCGAGAGGCGATGGAGGACGCGCTTGTCTAGTCAGAATCGTGGTGCGAGTTCGGGCAGAATTGTCTGCCGCTCCGGACTCGCCCAGGTCGCGCTTGCGGGCGTGCTCGGAGTCGTCGCCTGCGTTTCCCTGGTCTCTCCAGGAGCAGGAACGGGGAACGTTCCAGTCGTCAACGGCCAGTACAAGAACGGCAGGGAGCAGGTCGTTCGGATCCTTCTCGGCAAGGGCTCGGCCGAAGAAGAAAGACAATTGAGCGCCGAGAAGGGGCAATTGGCTATCCAGCCCATCGGCGGGTCACTCGTACAGTGGAACGGCAAGAGATATCGGGGTGAATTGGTCATCAGCGCGACAGACTCGGGGGTGCTGGTCGTCAACGCACTCCCGCTGGATGAGTATCTGCGCGGGGTGGTGCCCCTCGAAATCGGGAACCGCACGTCAGCGGAAATGGCGGCGGTGCAAGCGCAGGCGGTAGCGGCTCGGACTTACGCTTACAAGCATCTCAACAACAACCGGCCGTTCGACATGTACGCCACGGTCCAGGACCAGGTGTATGGCGGGATCGACGCGGAGAAGCCGCTCGCCGATACTGCGATTTCCACGACGAGCGATGTCGTCGTTCTCTACAACGGTCAACCAATCACCACGCCGTACCACTCCACGTGCGGCGGAAGCACTGCGGCTGTGAGCGAAGTGTGGTACGAGCAGCCAGACCAACCATACCTTCGCCCGGTGAGTGACAGAATCCCCGGCACCAACAACTATTACTGCGATCCTTCACCACGTTTCAGCTGGACGCAAGGTTACGATGCCGCTGGCCTGCGCACGGTGATGGAGAAGTACCTCGCGAACTATAGCAACGCGCCCAAGACGACCTTGGGACGCGTCACCGACGTACGGGAACAAGGCAGGACGCCGTCCGGGCGGGTGGCCGCGCTCACGGTGCAGACCGAAAGCGGCAGCTATACCCTCCGCGGCAACGACATCCGCTTCGTGCTGAGAGATCCGAAGGGAGCGATCCTCAATAGCACGCTGTTCAGCATCTCCACCGCAACCAGCGGTGGGGAAGTGTCGAGCCTCACAGTGAGCGGTCGAGGGTACGGGCACGGAATCGGGATGTGCCAATGGGGCGCAATTGGTCGGGCGCGGGCGGGGCAGAATTATCGTACGATTCTAGAGACCTATTACCCGGGAACAACGATTGGCCGAATCGCCGGTTAGCACCAAGGAACCAAAATCCAGGGAGACGGTCCGCCTTGGACTCGTCGGCGCCGGGGCGATCGCCCAACTCGCGCACCTTCCGGTGTTGTCGAAAATCAAGGGGGCCCAGCTGGTCGCGCTTTGTGACAACGATGGTCCGAAGGCGAGCGCTATCGCGGAACGGCTCAAGATCCCCGATGTCTTCACCGATTTCGAAGATCTGCTCGAGCTGGATCAGGTCGATGCAGTCGTAAT
>JALYZH010000256.1 GCA_030948945.1 Gemmatimonadota bacterium
ATTCAGCGGCGGCGCGTTTTGCTTAGCGCCAGTGCTGTTTTTCGAAAGAACAGGCCGCCCGCCGCAATGGCGACGCTATTGCGTCAGGCACAAGAGGATGGACTGGAAGAAGCACAGGTTATACGGGAACTGGCAGACTTTACGAGAAGGCAGGTCTTAATTGAACGGGGAAGCACATATCGCTGCAAAGTTCGACTATTCGAGGACTGGTTAACGGAATATGGGCCCGAACGACTCCTTACAACGTTCACGGACCCTGATCCGATTTTGAAGCGAAAGGCCGAGGAGGAAACGCTTCGAAAGACCCTTGATTCTCGAGTGGTTCAAGTAGTCAAGAATTGGACGACTTACAAAAGCAAGCCTGTCGGCTCAGCCGAAGTTAGAGCGTGGCTGAATCAATTTGATTCTCCCGACGAACAGCATTTGATGCTGTGTTTTCTTGAGGGAACCAAGTTCTACGGTCAGGCGCTTATACGCGAACGGCTCGCCAGCGGCCATAAGACTGTCGTCCGATCGTTAGTCGACAAAGGGATTATTCATAGGATCGAACCGGGCCAACGCCGGCGAAAGGACATACTTGTCTCGTACTTAGGGCCCCTAGGCAAGAGCGGAGTGCGGCATGCTCAGCTTTATGCGGAGGAAAACGAGATATTTCACGAAAACGCGTTAGCTGAAACGCAGCTTCGAAATGCATTACAAACACGAGAAATGAAGCCGAGTGCCCTGGTATTTGTCGACGATTTTATAGGTACGGGGGAGTCTGCGATCGGCTATTTCAAGGACTTTTTTGGTTCCATGCAACAGCAGGTTCTGGAAGGAATGCCGCTATTTTTCGTCGTCGTCGCTGGATTCGTGGACGCTGCTGATCGAGTTGAGCGAGCGCTCGGCAAAATGGGCCACAAAGTAAGGGTGATTTGTGCAGACCCGCTTCGCGATGGCGACAAATGCTTCTCTGCAGAGTCGCGGATATTTCCCGACGTTGTCGAAAGAGAGCGCGCGCAGAACATCGCTTATGCGTACGGCAAGAAGCTTGTTCCTAGCGCACCGCTCGGGTTTGGGAACCTTCAGGCAGCCGTAGTATTCGAGACCAACTGCCCCAATGATACCCTGCCGATACTCTGGGCTGAGAAAGCGGACTGGCGACCACTGTTCCCCCGCATATAGGCGGCGTCCTTTGAATTGACCCCGTAAGAGAACTCGGAGTGCCCCGGACCGGATAGAATAGTTGTCAGTTCCGTGAAGTGCACGCAGACCGAAGTTGTTGACCCACTATTGGGATTCAATCACCATGCGGCCATCTGACTTCCGCCCAGTCGGATAGTTCTGCAGCTCTCTCGGCAACTGCCTGAGGTGTCCAGTCTTCGAATGCTGTGGCGACTGCTCGTGCAGTAGTGAACATCGACTCGCCGAGATAACGCGGGCGCTTAGTGCTGTAGCCACTGGCCTGCAGGCTGCTATTTAAAGGCGTAGACAACGGAATCAGGTTAGCCCACGTGTCAACGAATTCCTTGTGCTGCTCTCTCGTAAACACTCCTGACCATGGACCATCGGCGTCGTAAGACTGCGGCAAAATGTGTTCGATCGTCGGCTCGTTGAGTGGATTGTCGCCTGGAATGCCGCGATCGTATTCCACCAAGAGGTAGTGCGCAATTTTTGCTTTGGCCAAAGCCCTGGTTGCAATCGACGTGCGTAAATCCCTGCGGGTAGGCCATTGAATCGTCGGCCGAGCGCGAATTTGTCGAATCATTTCTCCGGGTGTCGGATTTGACCTGAGCTGCGTCCAAAGGTCCTTGAATACGGCATGGAGCCCTGTGGGTTCGAACCCGACGATAGCCCTACGCACCAGGAAGGATTCAAGAACATCCAGAAGAATACTTCCCTGGTCCTGAGTTATCTCGCCGGTATCGACTGCATGGAGGACGCCCATCGCAAACGGATAGACTGCGCTCGGCCGTCTCAGGCGATTCAAGCGATCGATTGCCAAACCCAACGGTGGGGAATACGTGTGTATTCCCGAGTCGATCGCGAGAAACGGCCCACGATAGGGAACCATGTGAGCTACGATCTGCGCCGGGGTCAGCTCATCCCAGAGTTTGCGAAGTTCAGCAAAAATCTCGGATTTCTTGGTGTTGCTATCATGTAGAAGAGAGTATGGGAAGAAGAATTCCTCTGCGCGGCCGCCGAAACCTTCCTCGAACGGTTTCCAGACATTCTCGTAGATGCGCAAAGCTTCCTGAGCGTCCTCGGTGCGAGAGAACACCTCGTTTCGAACCAAGTCGACAATACCGACACGCACACCCCTATAGTTCAAGCGCTCGAAGATTTTTGTCGCGACTGACGGGTCGGTGAGCTTTAAGTGGACAAATGTTAACCTTCGCGTAATTGTTTCGAGCATACTTCGAAGAAATGGGAGTCGTTCGCTCGCAGTCCTCGGGAGTTTCTCTTTCAGCTGTCGAACAATTCGCTGGTACTGTTGCAGAAGGGGTCCGTCGGCATTACCGCTCGGAGCTGGAGGAACAGGAGGGTTATCCCCAAACTGATTGCCTAAGATATTTGGAGCACTTAAACGGTCCCAAATAGCCTTGAATTGCGTTCGATCACTGAATGCCGGGACAATACGGGTATTTATCTCCAGGCCGCGCCTTTGGGGCAGCAGCAAGAAGTCTTGCACGATTTCCAGTGACAATCCCTGATCGAAGGCCGCCATTTGTTCCGCGATCGCAAGGACCATTACATACAGCGTTAGCAGCCGCTGCTGACCGTCAACCACGTCGAGGCCCCGAAGGCGGCCCACAACTGCCCGAATTCGCGGCCGCTCGTATGCGACTATCGCTCCGAGAAATTGCGAACTTTCCACATCCTCTCGAATGAGGCGAATATCTCGATTCAGCTGATCGAGTTCGCGTTTTGTCCAGATATACTTTCTCTGGAAAACTGGGACATGAATCTGATCGGCATCTCGAAACAATTCCTCAAACGACTGCTCGTCCTGGCTATCCGTTATCCAGTTGGTCATTTGTCAATCCTGAAGTCCGAATCTTGATTGCGCAAGATGCGCACGGTGCGACGATCGTGCAGATCAATGAGAGGGGAAGGTTCGCGATAAATCCGGGGCGGCGAACTAAGACTGTTAGCCGTCAGTTGTTGGAGAGGGCGCTTCCGAGGGAACTGAGCGTCATACGCGGGGTTATTGCTCCCATTCAAGAGTCGACCGGGTTCCCACCTGCCGACCCTCAACGCGAATCACGTACTCAGCAATGTTTTTGACTGAATAGTCGACAGTCAGTTCAACAACAGCATTGCGCAGAGGAGCAACTCTTCTGCGGGCCGTAAAATCGAAATCCCTTATGCGCTGAAACGTATTTCGCCCACGAGGGAAAGGAAACGGTTTAGTGGCGCCAGTATTCATGGGGCTCAGCCACGTATCCCGCTCGTGAACTGCCAGCAGAAGAGAAGTATCGATGGTGAGGACGCAGTGGCGCTTGTTCCTGTAGGCGCGAGCACCCAACATTCCCTCCAAACGATGCTCGCTAACCCAGAAGAATACTCTGCCGTTAATTGTTTGGTACCAATCTCGAGGGGTTAATCCATCCTGCAAAGCGCGGCGCAGACCGGCGTCATCGATCGGTGAATTATCCCTAATTTCGAAGGAACCGATTCGCGGGTCTTTAAGAGGCACAATGCGGGGGCGGCGTTGAGACTCGAGTAAATCCCGCGTACCGCTTGGCATAGCGAACAAGTCTAGAATGGCACTTGTGCTAAGCAGACCATACTTCCGAATACTCTCCCAGCTGCCTTCTGTGGCCATATGGTACAGCCGCGGATAAGCATTTACCAATTGCTCGAGTTTCAAGAGATCAGCCGTAGAGTCCCGCGCAAGACCTAGACGATTTGCTACCAGATTCGACGATCAATGATGTTTCTGTAGTGGAACCGCGTGACTATGAGTGAAACCCTCACAGAAGCAACTCGCTCTACCTCTTCGACGAAACTAATCGTCTCTTGATTTAGTTGTTCGAATCTTCGCGACTTCCGATTTTCAATGCCGAGGTAGTCAGTAAAACTCAATGCTATGTCACTCGGCCCGTTCAGTGACGTAGCTTGCCGCAACTGCTTCCAGTCAAACTCTGCTACCCTCCGGCTACGATGAGTAGTGGTTGTAATCTCAGCCTTTCTTAGATCATCGACGGGGATCCGCGAACGTCTGGATATCTCCTCCCATGTGATTTCCTCGCCCATCGCACCAGAAGTCTTGCCTTGTGGATTCGCGACGCGAATCGGATAGGTGCGGCATACCATTATCGAACGCCTGACCCTTGACGGCGCTATTCCCGCATCAGCGAGGCAGCCGCTAACCGTTGTGTCTCTCGAGGTCACATGCGGATACGGGCCGTGATGCAGGCTCAAGGCGGTTCCCTGAGTGCCTTCGAGAAAGACACGTTTTCCTTGAGAGAAGGCGTCATCCAGAAGCTCAAGTGTTGGACGCAGGAACGGCTTGAAGGATTCAACATCTCGCGCGAGGCGCACGGGGGGTTCGAGGGCTCCGCGCAACAATTTCCGTGCGCTGGCAAAGCCAACTCCTTGAGCTGTTGATCCTATTGACCCTTTTAAGGATTTTGTTTCTGCAACTACATCTTCGTCTTCGATAATCATTGCTTGTGGATCCACGAACAGGCGCCCGACTCCCAGCTGGCACTGGGCGACCTCGGCAAAGAACTTGTCGGGACGAATGACAGAACCGGGACCCAGCACGATCAGCGCCTCGGGAGCTCTCATCGCTCCCGACGGAATGTGGTAGAACTTTACGTTTTGGGGCTCTTCGTACACTGTGTGACCGGCATTCGGGCCACCAACCCTGACGAGGACCTCGTACTCTGGCGCTAGATACGCGGCGATGTTCCCTTTTCCTTCGCTGCCGTATTGTCCGCCGACCATCACGTCAACCAGTTTCTCGTAGGAGCGGCCGTACAAGCCGAGCCTAGCCGCGACTCGGATGAAGACATCCTCGGGCCTTGAGCGCGCGGTATCAATCACTATGTCCGCCACCTCTGCCAGACCCTCTACCCCCGCTTCCGTAGGATCCGATCGGACGGCTGCATAGGTCGCGAGTTCTTGAACCGAGGCGGCTCGGTTCAAATAGCGGCGCCCAAGAACGTCTAGTGGTGCGGTGACGTGTACATGAACGACTCGCGGACCGAAACCCCTTCGGACTGACTCGATCTGCCCAAGTGTTCGAACTGCGTCCACCAATACGTTTGTGCCTTCCGGGATTGTCTGGACGTAACGGGCCAAGGCGTCTCCAACCCACGATCCGCCTGTGGCAGAATCAAGCGCGGCGCCGCCACCCTGCAACGCCGTCCGTTCCAGAGGGGAGCCCTTTAGGGCCGTGATCAGTTCACGAGTTTTTAACCAGGAAAAGCGATAAGTGTCGCTCAGATTTTGCGCGAGCGTGGTCTTTCCCCCGGCAACTGGGCCGGAAAGCAGAACTATCAGCTCGGACGGAATCACCTGCGGACGTTCTGCTATTCGAGAGGAAGCCCGATCTGCTCAATCGCAGCGGTTCCAGCGGGAACAACTCCTGGGGGATCATAGACTGTGACGCGAACTCCAGCGGCACCAAACGTTATCCTAACGAAATGCTCAACCAGATCCCACGAACCGCCTGCTTGCCCGCACCCAATTCTTGGCATGTGTACAGTAGATCCCGAGAGAGCGGCAAGCTTCGCCGCTTCTTCCAGTCCAGAGCGCAACGCCCCGTACCTAATCCTTGGACTCAACGACGGCCCGTACCCATGCTGAGCGATAACGCTGGCGACCCTCAGGTCTGGGGACACTTCTGCTACATGCACCACTCCCAAGCGAAGTGCTCTCCTATCGCCAGAGACCCAATTCTGAAACTCGGCTTGAACAGACGGATGAGCCGATCTCAGCGCGGATGCGAATCCCGCTCCGCCCCAATTAGGCGTGGCGTCGTTCACCACGTGTACAATGAGTTTCCGACCTTTCCCACTCGGTCTTCTTGCATCTCCACGAACGTAGGTAATAATCTGCTCAGCGATGTTCGCTGAGTCCGGAAGTCGAAGCATTCCAACAACCCGCGGGACGCGGGCACCGGGATATGCTGGGATTCCCACACATTCTGTGTCGAAGGTTGCTATCGAGTCGCCCCCCCAAGCGACTTTCCATGTCTCCTTTCCCTTAGCAGTAAATCCGATGGCAGTACAACGAGCTGCAATGGTTTCAGCGGGGAGAAGGTCCCCCCGCGCTCCGCTCAAGTTTTCGGGCCACTGGTTGGACCCAATCAGATACTCCAGTCGATATCGGCCATGGTTAGCGCCCTCTTCGATGGGAGCCGAACAAAACATTGCACTGGGAATCTCGCTCAACCGCGCGGTTCGAATGAAGAGCGCTTCAGTCGAGACATCGAACAGTTTCTGCTGTGATAGTAGGTGGTCGACATCGGTCGGCCTTGCTGCTACCGAACTCATTGCGCCAAACGGCATGAGCAACTCCGCGGCAGCGACATTGCAAAGCGACTCCAATTGCCAATCATCACCTTTCAACTCCGACCGAGCGGACCTATCCCTGACCGTATCCGCAAAGTCTGGAAAGAGGGTATGGGCAATCTCGTGAGCCAGCGAGTAGTGCAACCGACCACGAGGTCGTTGCGGGTTAAATTCGATCCGGACTTGGTTTTTTGCGATCGGTACAGTCCGCGCATCGCGAATGTCAGCATTCGGGGTTGCCTGAATTCCCAGGTAGTCAGCCAACTCAACGGGATCGAAGGGCGGTCCAGTCCAGCCCGCATCCAATGCGCGTAACACAACGGTTCGCGCCTTTTCGGTAACCGCAGAAACGGGATCTTCGTCGCCGGCGAGGGCAATAACGGAAGGGTTAGTCCAACGACGCGGGTGTATTGCCAAATGAATCCCTCCAGTGATGGCTAGGTACTGCTCGTACGAGATCCGCCATTTCGAAGAAACCTGCCACAAACTTACGTCGATTCACCGAAGTCGCCGCAGTTAAAGTGGACAAGCAATGCGGGCAAGTTTGAAGCTAGCTGCAGGTTACCTGACAGCGCGAGGAGTAATCTTGCGGCCATCGCCGAAATCAAACCCGGTGTCAAACCTGGAACATACGAAGCCGTTGTAGACTCGTTGGCATTCTTACATTCATGAGAGAAGGAATTGGACGAGGTGCTGGCGCCCGGTATTCCACCGCTGCGGAGTGGAACGCGGCGCTACCATGAACTAGTGTAGCTCAACCAGATAAAGTAGGCGGCCCGAACTGCAATGTCGATTCTATCTCAGCGAACTGTCGGTTTCCTATCATTCCCGGTGACATACGACAGTAGATCCGCGTTCGGCATACATGGCCTTAGCTTGTGATTGAGCGGGTGCGGGCGTAGCGTTCCGCCGACCCGCAGTCACCTATCCTTGCCGTCCGACAGCCATCAGCGTGAGCAACACCAAAGAATCCGAACGCGGAGAGCTCCACAAAACCATCTGGCGCATCGCCAACGATCTGCGCGGCAGCGTGGATGGGTGGGACTTTAAGACCTATGTGCTCGGGATGCTCTTCTACCGATTCATCTCGGAGAACCTCACCGCATACCTGAACGAACAGGAGCGTAAGGCGGGTCACAAGGACTTCGACTACCCGGCCCTGAGCGACAAGGAGGCCAAGCGCGGCCGCGATGAGACCGTGAAGGAGAAGGGCTTCTACGTCCTTCCGTCGCATCTGTTCGCGAACGTTCGCAAGAAGGCCCGCCAGGATGCGAACTTGAATGAGACACTGAGCAAGGTCTTCAAGGACATCGAGGCCTCGTCGATCGGCACCGACAGTGAGGATGACTTGAAGGGGCTCTTCGACGACCTCGACGTCAACAGCAGCAAGCTCGGGCCTTCGGTGCCCAAGCGAAACGAAAAGCTCGTGAAGCTGCTCGACGCCATCGGAGAGCTCAATCTCGGCACTTTCTCCGACAACACCATCGATGCGTTCGGGGACGCGTACGAGTTCCTGTTGACGATGTACGCGTCAAGCGCGGGAAAATCAGGCGGCGAGTTCTTCACGCCGCAGGAGGTTTCCGAGCTGCTCGCCCGCATCACCGTTGTCGGGAAGAAAGTGGTCAACAAGGTCTATGACCCCGCCTGCGGCTCCGGGTCGCTGCTGCTTAAGTTCGCCAAAGTGCTCGGACAGGAGAACGTACGGCGGGGGTTCTTCGGGCAAGAGATCAACCTGACCACCTACAATCTGTGCCGGATCAACATGTTCCTGCACGACGTGAACTACGAGAAGTTCGATATCGCGCACGGGGACACGCTCACCGACCCGGCGCACTGGGACGACGAGCCCTTCGAGGCCATCGTGTCCAACCCGCCGTATTCTATCAAGTGGGAAGGCGATGCGAATCCGCTGCTGATCAACGACCCGCGATTCGCGCCCGCCGGCGTGCTCGCGCCGAAGAGCAAGGCCGACCTCGCGTTCACGATGCACATGCTCTCGTGGCTCGCTGTGAGTGGCACGGCGGCGATCGTTCAGTTCCCGGGGGTGCTCTCCCGGGGTGGCGCCGAGCAAAAGATCCGACAGTACCTCATTGAGAACAACTACGTCGATACGGTCATCCAGCTACCGCGCGACCTCTTTTTCGGCACCACCATCGTCACTTGCATCGTCGTGCTGAAGAAGTCCAAACGCGACAACAAGACGCTGTTCATCGACGCCTCGGCCGAGTTTGTCCGCGGCGGCAACAAGAATAAGCTCACGGAAGCCAACCTGGAGACGATTCTAGGCGCTTTCGCCGGGCGAACGGACATCGCGCATTTTGCGCGGTTGGTGGAGAACGGCGACATCGCCGAGAACGAGTATGACCTGGCGGTCTCGTCCTGGGTCGAGCAGGCGAACACTCGCGAAACGGTGGACATCAAGGTATTGAACGCCGAAATCGCACGTATCGTGGCGCGCCAGCAGGAATTGCGAAGGGCAATCGATGCCATCGTTGCCGATATCGAAGGATCGGAACGATGAGCCGCATTGACGACTTAATCGCCGAGCTGAGCCCGCAGGGCGTCGAGTTCAAGAGCCTAAGTGAGCTCTTGGCTTATGAGCAACCCGGCAACTACTTGGTTAGCTCTACGCAGTATGACGACGTCTTTGAGACGCCGGTGCTCACAGCTGGCCAGACCTTCATCCTCGGATATACTAACGAGGCGGAAGGAGTTTATCCCGCGTCAAAGAGTGATCCGGTCATCATCTTTGATGATTTCACAACCGCGTTTCGATGGGTTGACTTCCCGTTCAAGGCGAAGTCGTCGGCGATGAAGATGCTTACTCCGCTGAAAGACTCTGGGGCGGATTTCAAGTTCATTTACTACGCAATGCTCTGTGCTGGGTTCAGGCCGAAGGACCATGCAAGGCATTGGATATCGCAGTACTCGAAGTTGCGGATTCCTTTCCCTCCCTCGGAGGTGCAGCGTGAAATCGTGAAGGTGCTCGACAACTTCACGGGTCTGGAAGCGGAGCTGGAAGCGGAGCTGGAAGCGGAGCTGGAAGCGCGCAGCCGGCAGTACCAGTATTACCGCAGCGCTCTTCTCAGTTTCGCTGGCCAGGGAACGGCAGAAGGCATCCGTTGGATGACGTTGGGAGATATAGGCAAAGTCTCAATGTGCAAGCGCGTTCTCAAGCATGAGACAAGCGCAGAGGGAGATGTTCCTTTCTATAAGATCGGTACCTTCGGCGGGACCTCTGACGCTTTCATCTCGCGCGAACTGTATGAGGATTACTCTGGCCGATACGCATTCCCGAAGAAGGGTGACATTTTGCTTTCGGCCGCCGGCACGATCGGCCGAGCTATCCCATTTGACGGTGAGCCAGGGTATTTCCAGGACTCTAATATCGTTTGGATTGGGAACGACGAATCTTTGGTGACCAACAGGTACCTCTACTATTGGTATCAAGTGTCCGAGTGGACCACGGACCGTGGGACGATCCAGCGGCTGTACAACGACAACATTCGACGTGCGAAGATCGCGGTTCCACCTCTCGAGGAGCAAGCCCGTATTGTCGCTATCCTCGACAAGTTCGACGCCCTCATCAACGATTTCTCCACCGGCCTCCCCGCCGAACTGAAGGCCCGTCGCCAGCAATACAAGTACTACCGCGATCACCTGCTCACCTTCCGGGAGGCGGCCTGACCGTCCAGGTCGTTGCGCATTGGGTTAAGGGAGCGTTGTGACCCAAGTCCCGCCACGCTACGAGCCGATTGCCCTCTCCGACGAGAGCACCATCGTCGCCGAGTTCGTGCCGGAGGGCGTGCGTGAAGCCGCCTACCAGAGCGAGGCGGACCTCGAGCGCCATCTGATCGCCCAACTGGAACAGCAGGCGTACGAATACCTGCGCATCTCCAGTGAGTCGGCGCTGATCGCGAACCTGCGCCGCCAGCTAGAGAAGCTCAACAAGCTCACGTTCTCCGACGTCGAGTGGGAGCGTTTCTTCACGCAGAAGATCGCCACCGCCAACGAAGGCATTGTCGAAAAAACCGCGCGGATCCAGGAGGACCACATCCAGGTTCTCGGGCGGGACGATGGCAGCGTCAAGAACGTCTACCTGATCGACAAGCAGAACATCCACAACAACTCGCTGCAGGTCATCAACCAGTACGAGGCGGACGGCCGGCGCGCCACTCGCTACGACGTGACGGTGCTCGTCAACGGCCTGCCGATGGTGCACGTCGAGATCAAACGCCGCGGCGTGGACATCCGCGAAGCCTTCAACCAGATCGATCGCTACCAGCGCGACAGCTTCTGGTCGGGCTCCGGATTGTTCGAGTACGTGCAACTGTTCGTCATCAGCAACGGCACGCTGACCAAGTACTACAGCAACACCGTGCGCGAAGGCCACCTCGCCGAGCAGCGCGGTAGGCGCGGGCGCAGACACACGTCCAACAGTTACGCCTTCGCCTCCTGGTGGGCTGACGCCAAGAACCGGCCCATCACGGATCTCGCGCACTTCGCGAAAACGTTCTTCGCCAAGCACACGCTACTGAACCTTCTGATGAAGTACTGTGTGTTCGATGTTGACCGGAAGCTTTTGGTGATGCGACCGTACCAGATCGCCGCCGCCGAGCGAATGCTGCAGCGCATCGCGACGGCGACGAACCACCGGCAACTCGGCGGCATCGATGCAGGCGGTTACGTCTGGCATACCACCGGTTCCGGCAAGACCCTTACGAGCTTCAAGGCAGCACAGCTCGCGCGCGGGCTACCGGGCATCGACAAGGTACTGTTCGTGGTCGATCGCAAGGACCTCGACTACCAGACCATGCGGGAGTACGAGCGGTTCGAGAAGGGCGCGGCCAACTCGAACACGTCGACAGCGGTTCTACAACGGCAACTGGAGGACCCGGACGCCCGCATCATCATCACTACGATCCAGAAGCTCAGCGTCTTCGTCGGCCGGAACAGCAAGCATCCTGTATACGACCAGCACGTGGTCGTGATCTTCGACGAATGCCACCGCAGCCAGTTTGGCGACATGCACGTCGAGATCACTCGTGCATTCCGCCGGTATCACCTCTTCGGCTTCACCGGCACGCCGATTTTCGCGGACAATGCCGGAACCACCGGAACGCCGCAGCTGCGCACCACTGACCAGGCGTTCGGCCAGCGGCTTCACACGTATACCATCGTCGATGCGATCAGCGACAAGAACGTGCTGCCGTTTCGCATCGACTACATCAACACGATCAAAACGGCGCCGAACATTCAGGACAAGAAGGTGTCGGCCATCGATACGGAGCGGGCGCTACTCGCTCCGGAACGAATCGCGCAGGTCGTGGGCTACATCCGCGACCATTTCGACCAGAAGACGAAGCGCAACGCCACGTACAAGCATGACGGCAGGCGTCTGGCCGGGTTCAACTCGCTGTTTGCTACCCCCTCGATCGACGCGGCCAAGCACTACTACAGTGAGTTCGCCCGGCAACAGGAGGCCGTGCCGGAAGGGCGCCGCGTCAAGGTTGGCCTGATCTACAGCTTCACCGTCAACGAGGACGCCGCCGGAGGACTTTTGGACGAGGAGGAGTTCGAGACCGAAGGGCTGGACCAGAGTTCGCGCGACTTCCTCGACGCCGCGATCGGGGACTACAACGCACTGTTCGGAACCAGTTTCGACACCTCCGCCGACAAATTCCAGAATTACTACAAGGATTTGTCACAGCGGCTGCGGAAGCGCGAGCTCGACCTCGTCATCGTTGTCAACATGTTCCTGACCGGTTTTGACGCGACCACCCTCAATACGCTGTGGGTCGACAAGAACCTGCGGGCGCATGGACTCATCCAGGCTTACTCGCGCACCAACCGCATTCTCAACTCGGTCAAGACCTACGGCAACATCGTCAGCTTCCGCGATCTCGAGCAGGCGACCAACGACGCGTTGTCGCTGTTCGGCAACAAAGAAGCAAAGGGCATCGTCCTCCTCAAGCCGTACGCCGAGTACTACGGCGAATACCAGAAGGTCGTCGACGATCTCCTGGGCGGCTTCCGCCTTGGCGAGCCGATCGTCGGCGAACACGCGCAGAAGGACTTCATCAAGCTGTTCGGAGCCATCCTGCGACTGCGGAACATCCTCACGGCCTTCGACGACTTTGCCGGGAATGAGATACTTAGTTCGCGAGACTCTCAGGACTATCAGAGCATGTACCTGAACCTGTACGCCGACTTCCGCAGCCAGGCCGCGGCAGACAAGGAAACGATTAATGACGATGTAGTCTTCGAGATCGAGCTGATCAAGCAGGTCGAGGTCAACGTCGACTACATCCTGATGCTCGTCGAGCAGTATCTGAAGGCGAAGGGAACGGGGAAGGACAAGGAAATCCGCGCGAGCATCGACCGTGCTGTGGCCGCTAGTCCTTCTCTGCGCAACAAGAAGGACCTCATCGAGCAGTTCGTGGATTCCGTCTCTATTACCACCAGGGTGGACGCCGCATGGCTGGCGTTCATCGCGGCGCGGAAGGCCGAAGAGCTGAACCGTATCATCGCCGAAGAGGGCCTGGATGGTGCGGCGACGCGGACCTTCATGGATAACGCGTTCCGGGATGGTGCGATCCCCGCCACCGGCACCGCGATCACGAAAATTCTGCCGCCAGTATCCCGATTTTCGGCTGACGCCGCCCATGCGACCAAGAAGCGCACCGTCCTTGAGAGGCTAGGCACTTTCTTTGAGCGGTATTTCGGGCTGGCGAACGGACCGTCGGCCGGCGAGTAAGTTGTCGACTTCATGACCCGATGCGCAACGTACGCTCGGCTTATAGGGCGTTAGATGGCGTCCTAGAAATGCGCGGCTTGACACTCCTCGGGGCAGAGGGATAAGACCACGAGTGTCCTCCCGTACCCTCTCCAAATCCGACTTCAAGCTCGCCCGCGGCTGCGACGCCAAGCTCTTCTTCCGCGAAAACAGCTATCCCGACAATCGGGACATGAACCCCTACCTCGCCCTCCTGGCCGAGGGCGGGTACATGGTCGAGGCCCTCGCCAAGGCGAAATACGTCGATGGTGTGCAGCTCGAGTACGGCCGCGGCGTCGCCGACGACTATCAGCGCACCTTCGACCAGCTCGGTCGCGACCAGGTCACGCTCTTCGAGGCGACGTTGCTCGTCGGCCGCCAACAGGCCCGCGTCGATATCCTCGAGAAGAACGGAAATACCGTACGCCTCCTCGAAGTGAAGTCGAAATCCTTCGACGGCGCCGAGCATGCGTCGCTCCTGGCCGCTGGGAAGGGCGGTTCCATGCGCCTCTCGCGGAAGCCTTACGGGATTCGAAAAGAGTGGTCGGAGAAGCTCGAGGACATCACCTTCCAGGTCCTCCTGCTCGAAAAGGTTCTACCCGGCGCAGTCATCCAGCAATTTCTCGTCCTCGTCGATACCAGCAAGATCGCCCTCCTCGACAACATTCCCGGCCTCTTCGAGCTCGTAAGTCGCACGTCCCCGGACGGCGCCGTCCGACTCCTCACCGCCCGCTACATCGGAACGCGCGAACAGCTCGCCGAGCTCGATCTCGTCACCGAGGTTGACGTCTCCGCCGAGGTCGCGATGCTTCGCAACGACGTCGACGCCGCGGCGGCTCTGTTCGAGTCGCGACTCGATGCGCCGCTGTCCGTCCACTCCGTCGGTCTCGAGCGCGGCTCCAAGTGCACGCAGTGCGAGTACCGCGTCCCCGCCGGCGCGGCAAAGGATGGCTTCGCCGAATGCTGGGGCGCGCTCGCCGAGCCGAGGCCGCACATGCTCGAGCTCTTCTCGATCGGCACGTGCAAGGCGGAGGACAAATCCGGTCTCGTCGACTGGATGGTCCGCGAGGGGAAGGCATCGCTGTTCGACATCCCCGAAGCCT
This sequence comes from Gemmatimonadota bacterium, assembly GCA_030948945.1. The sequence goes on from JALYZH010000256.1 coordinate 14,385, forward strand.
GCCTCGTGAAAGCCGACGGATCCGTCGGCACCAACGCCGAGCGGCAGCGGCGACAGATCGACTACACTCGGCGCGGCGAGGTTTTTATTTCGCCTGATCTTCCTCGCAAGATCGAAGCGCTTCAGGGGCGGCTCAATTTCATCGACTTCGAGACATCGCGCCTCGCCCTGCCCTACCATAAAGGTATGCGCTCGTACGGCCTGGTCACCTTCCAGTGGAGTTGTCACACCGTCGCGTCGCACGGGGAGAAGCCCGTACACGCCGAGTGGTTGAACAACAAGGAAGCGTGGCCCAACAGGTTGTTCGCCGAGTCACTGCGTGCGACGATCGGCGACAGTGGGCCGGTGCTCACCTGGTCACACTTCGAGGCGACAACGCTCAAGCAGATCATCGCCGATCTCGATCGCTTCGGTCACGTCGTGCCAGAGCTCGTCGAGTGGATGACCGACGTCTTCGAGCGCCGCATCGTCGACATGCACGAATGGGCTCGGCGCGACTATTACCATCCCGGAATGCGCGGCCGCACATCCATCAAAGTGGTTCTCGACGCTCTCTGGAAATCCGACGCCGCAATGCGCACGCAGTTCGAGGCGTGGACGGGACTGCCAGCGGATGCCTCACGTGATCCCTACGCTTCACTCCCGCCAGTCGAGATCAGTGGCGTTATGCAGGACGTCCACGAAGGCACCGGCGCGATGCGCGCGTACCAGGAGATGATGTACGGCACGAACAAGAACGATCCCGCGGTGGCAGACATGTGGAGCGGGCTGCTCAAGAGATACTGCGAGCTCGATACGCTCAGCATGGTACTGATCCTCGAGCACTGGCGCCGTTGCGTCGGGCTCGCATAGTTGACACGCTTGGTGCTGTTCCCTAGCGTCAGAGTATGACGCGGATCACAGCAATCCTGTCCATCTTCGCAACCATTGCCTGCTCCGGCGCTACTTCCGCGCACATCACGGAAGTTGTCGGGACGTGGGGCGGCGACAATGCCGGATTGATCGTGAGTAACACCGACGTCCACGTCCACATCGGCTGCACACTCGGCGACGCCCTCGGCCCAATCAACCCCGACGCGAATGGCCGGTTCGAAGCCACTGGGACCTACAACGTCGACGCGTATCCGGTCGATCGCGGGATCATCCATCCGGCCAGTTTCACCGGACAGATCTCCGAGCAGACGATGACGCTGACGGTCTCGCTCACCGATACCGGGCGCGTGTTAGGCCCGGTAACCCTGACCTTTGGAAAGGAGCCGAAGATGGGTCCGTGCCCGATCTGCCGGGTGCCGAAGGGAATGCGAGAACGCACAACCGCGGGACCGGGCGTCAGCCACACCTAGCCCATTCGGCTCCGTATCTCCGCCAGCTTTGCCTGTTGCTGCGGCGTGAGCGTGTTCTTGATCCGCACCATCAACGAGATCTGCGCCTTCTTGATCTCGCGCTCCAGATTGAGAATGCGATCGACTTCGTCGAGCACCGCCGCCTCGTCCACCTGCGAGCCCTGAAGCAGACGGTTCATCTTCTCACCCTCTGCGCTCAGCTTCCACTGCGTGTCCATGAACTTGCTCTGCGCCTGCTGAATGGCGGACGTCAGCGTCGCCCGCTGCGAGTCCTGCAATCCGATTTCGCTCTGGTGCTGCATCACCAGCTCCGGTGGGAAGAGATTCCGCCCAAAGTCTTCAGGCCCCTGCCCCGGCGCCCCGGGTGGTCGCTGTCCCATCGGCGGCGGCCCCTGTGCCGCGAGATTCGCGGCACCCAGCACAAACGCGATCGCAAGAATTGAACGTCTCATAGTCAGGTTCCTCTATTGGTAGGTGTCAGTATCATTTTGTCGAGCACGGACACGCCGAGCGCGGGCATTGTGCCGAGCAACTCGCTGCCTGGAGTCCGAAGGAGAACGTCCGTCGGCGCGCGCCAGGTCGCGATCGTCGGCGTATGTGTAGAAGGCGAGAACGATCTCGTATTCGCCAGCCAGACCGCCGCGATCACCACCCCCGCCGCCGCACCGATCACAAGCGGACGCACACGCAGCGTCACACGCGAGCTCTGACGCGAGCGAGCACGCGCGTACGTTTGCACGAAGCTTGGTGCGCCCGCTCGATCGATCTCACGCAGCTGCGCGAAGCGATTGCGAATCTCGGTCTCGTCCATCATCGTCACAAATCCTTCCCGTCCCCAAGCATCAAGACCATGTTCACCTTGCCACGGGCGTAGTGCGTTCGAGCGGAGCCAACGCTAACGCGCATGACGCCCGCGGCTTCCTCGACCGTCATGTCGTGATAGAACACGAGCTGGAGCACCTCACGTTGTCGCGCGGACAGTTGAGTGAGCGCGTGACGCAGTCCATCGCGACGTGCGTCCAGTTCGACCCCGTCATCCGGTGCGACAAACGCATCGTCGGCGAAGCTGTCACGCTTCAGCAGCAGTCCGCGCAGCCACGCCTTCCGCCGCTCCGACGCGGCCGTCCGACGAATCACGCCGAAAAGCCAGGTGCGAAAGCTCGATCGCGCATCGTAACGCGCACGCCCATTCAGCACACTCAGATACACGGTTTGCAGCACCTCCTCGGCGTCATCGCGATCGCGTCCACAACAGGCCATCGCCCAGCCGAAGCAGTCTGCATGCACCCGCTCGAGCTGTAGTCTCAGCTCGACATCG
>JALYZH010000008.1 GCA_030948945.1 Gemmatimonadota bacterium
CGGTGCGATGAGCGCGAAGCTATGAGGCCGAATATACGTGGTCAATCGGCCTTAACGGTGGGCTATCTGAAGCGTCTACCGGATGAGGCTCCATGATTCCAAGCCCCGAAGGCAGGCCCGAAGAGACTGACATGGAGCTTATCGACCGCTGGAAGGCGGGCGACAGTCGGGCAGCGACACGGCTGGTGGGTAGACATTCGCAGGCACTCGCGCGTTTTGCCGCTAGCGCCGGCGAGCGGGATGGGATTGAGGAGTTGGTGCAAGACACCTTCGTGCGGGCGTTCGCTTCGCTCGATGCGTTCAGAGGGGAGAGCTCGCTGAGGACATGGCTGTTCACCATAGAGCGGCGATTGATGCTGGATCGGCGGCGAGCCGAGCGGCGAAGCAGGGAAACGGTTCCGGTGGAGGAGTCGGATCACGTCAGTGAATACGGCGCGCTTGACTCGATGATCGCGGAAGAAGCGCAGGAGAAGGTAAGGAGATCGCTGGAGGCACTGTCACCAACCCAGCGCGAGGTCTTTACGCTGAGAGTGCAGCAGGGTTTGTCATACAAGGAGATCGCGGAGATCGTAGGCAGCACGGAGGGGGCTGCCAGAGTTCACTATCACAACGCGATCCAGACGGTAAAGGAGTTTTTCAAAGATGAATAATTGCATTGAGCGCGACATCCAGGAAATGCTTCCTGATCTGTTGCACCGCCGGCTCGACGCCACCGCGAGGTCACGCGTCGAAGCTCACCTGACGACGTGTGCCGCGTGCGCGGAAGATCTGGAGGTGCTTCGCACTGTGCAAGCCGCAACGGTGTTCATCCCGGCGATCGACGTCAATCGCGTGGTGGGGCAGATTCCACCGTATAGCTCGATCGTTCCAGTTGCACAGGCGCCGGCGAGATCCAGAGCTGTGTCGTGGCTGGTAGCCGCCAGCCTGGCCGTGGTCGTACTTGGCGGTGGCTCCCTGCTCATGATCCAGCCGAGGCGTTCCGTCGCGCCTGTTGCGTCGGTCGATCGTACGTTGCCGCCGATTGGCGCGTCGTCCCAGTCAGGTAGCACCGGGGTTATCGCCCCGGTCGCAGCCGCGACGCCAACCCACTCGCTCGCGATGGCGACTGGCGTTGACGGCCTCAGCGACACCAATCTCCGGCAGCTCATGAACGACATGAACGGTTTTGACGCTCTTCCGGCGGCGGAGCCCGAACCGGTGATCTCCGTGGACAACAGCGACAGTCTCGACGAGGGCTCAAGATGATTCGACGACTCCTAGGCCTTACCGCGCTCGCGCTCTTTCTCGGTGGAACCGCTGTCACCGCGCAGCCCGCGAGTGCATCGGCAAATCCGAATCGCGTGGCGCTCGAGCAGCAGTTCCGCGAGCAAGCCGCGAGATTAGCGCAGGAGCGGCTCGGACTCACGAACGCGCAGCTCGCGCAACTCGAGCAAACCAATGCGCGGTTCGCTCCTCAACACAATCAGCTCGTGCTGCAGGAGCGCGAAACCAGGAACCAGCTGCGACAGGAGATGATCGCGGGAAATCAGGCCAACCAGCAGCACGTCAGCGATCTCCTCGACAACTCCCTCCGCCTGCAAAGGCAGCGCATTGCCCTCGTTGAGCAGGAGCAGAAGGACCTGGCGCGATTTCTGACGCCGGTTCAGCGTGCCGGCTACTTCGCGCTGCAGGGGCAGGTCAGAAGGCGAGCCCAGGAGCTCGCACGTGAAAACGCCGGCCAGCGTCAGGGTTTCGGCCAGCGGCAGCAGGGTCAGGGGATGCGAAAGCCTTTACCCGGAAAGCGCCTGCCCTAAGGGAAACGCGTTTCGCGGTTGATATGGTTTGAGCTCCCGATTCGTGCAGGTCGGGAGCTTTTTCATACGGTTGCCCCGCGGTCGCTCCTTCGCGCAAATTCCTTTAGCTAAATTGAGCACGCGCCCGGGTGGCGGAATCGGTAGACGCAGGGGACTCAAAATCCCCCGGCCTATGGCCTTACGAGTTCGAGTCTCGTCCCGGGTATTTCTTTGTTTTTTGACCTCCGGAGGCCAGATGAGATGGGTCGAAATCACGGACACAACCGGTCGCGTGGTATGGATTAACGCTCAGAATGTCGCGTACGTTCAGGACTTTCAGACCTACCGCGCGGTTCATTTCGTCGGCAGCAAAGACAACTATTTCCAGGCGAAGGACACCGCCGAGGATCTCGTGATGATGCTTCGGCCCCCGGCATAACACGCGTAGAGAAAGCAGAACGAGCCTCCCGCCGCCGCCTAACTAGCGCTCGCTCGGCGCCAGCGACGGCTCTCTTCCCCTGCGAAATCGCGATTTGATGCGCTTGCTGAGACCGCGCACGCGCTCCGGCAGCTCGTCGAAGTAAGTGTAGAACACGGGCGTTACGTACAGCGTCACCAGCTGTGAGAACGCCAGCCCGCCGACCACCGCAACGCCGAGGGGTCGACGTGATTCCGCGCCTGCTCCTCTACCCAACGCGATCGGAAGCGTCGCCATCAGTGCCGCCATCGTCGTCATCATGATAGGCCTGAACCTGACTATCGCCGCGTGCACAATCGCCTTCTCCGGCGTGATGTTCTCCTTGCGCTCCGCCTCCAGCGCGAAGTCGATCATCATGATCGCGTTCTTCTTGACGATGCCGACCAACAAGATCAGGCCGACGAATCCGTAGACGTCGAGCGGCATCCGAAATACCAGCAACGTAAGCAAGGCGCCGAAGGCCGCGAACGGCAATCCCGTGAGAATCGTCGCCGGATGGATGAAGCTCTCGTACAGAATGCCGAGCACCATGTAGATGACGAAAATCGCCAGAATCAGCAGGGCGAGCAAACCCTGCTGGCTCGCCTGAAACGCCTGAGCGCTTCCCGAGAAGCTCATTGTGACTGTCGATGGAACGGTCACTGCCGCCGCGGCCTCGACGGCGGCGGTCGCCTGACCGAGCGCTACTCCAGGTCTCGTATTGAACGAGATCGTCACCGCGGGGAGCTGGCCTGCGTGGGTGATCGAGAGTGGACCCACACCCTGAGTGATGTTTGCCACGGCGCTGAGTGGAACGAGGTCGCCCTTCTGCGAGCGCACGTACAACATCCGCAACGCGTTGACGTCCTGCTGGAATCGGGGAAGGAGCTCCATTACCACCATGTACTGATTGTTCGGCGTGTAGATCGTCGACACCTGACGCGATCCGTATGCGTCGTACAGCGCGCTCTCGATCTGCTGCGCGGAGACACCTAGTGAGGCGGCACGGTCGCGGTCGATCGCCACATTCACCTCGGGGTTGGAGATCTGGAGATCGCTGGTGACGTCCTGGATCTGCGCGATGTCCCGCATCCTCGTTTCCAACCTTTTCGCGGCTGTGTCGAGGACGCCAATGTCGGTGCCCTGCAATGTGAACTGATACTGGCTCTTGGAAGAGCGTCCGCCGATCTGGATCGCGGGAGGCACCTGCATGTAGACGTTCATCCCTGGAACGCTCGACAGCTTCGGCCGTAGCTCGTTCACGATTTCGTCCGCACTCAACCGCTGGCCGCGCGGCTTCAAGCCGAGGAATATTCGCCCTTGATTTCCGCTTCCGCCGCCCCCGCCTCCGACCGACGACATGAAGCCGGCGATATTCGTGTCGCGGGCAACGATAGCCGCGATCTGCTGCTGATGCGTGACCATGTCCTTGAATGAAGTTCCCTGCGCGGCTTCAGTAGTGGCAATGATCTGCCCCGTGTCCTGTGTCGGGATGAAACCGGTCGGCACCAGCTTGAACAGGACCACAGTCCCGACAAGCACAGCGAGCGAGAACATCAGAGCGAAGAACCTGTGGACCATCACCCATTCGAGACTCGATTCGTACCGGTTGAGTATGCGCGTGTAAACCCGCTCGGAAGCATTGAACAGCCGTCCGTGCATATGCGAGGGCGGCTTGAGAAATCTGCTCGCCAGCATTGGCGTGAGTGTCAGCGACACGAACCCGGAGACGAGAATCGCGGTCCCGATCGTCACTGCGAACTCGTGGAACAGCCTGCCGAGGATTCCGCCCATGAATAGCAGCGGGATGAAGACAGCAGTCAGCGAAACCGTCATCGCCAGGATCGTGAAGGCTACTTCGTTCGACCCTTCGAACGACGCCTTCATCGGATCCTTACCCATCTCCATGTGGCGAACGATGTTCTCTAGCATTACGATGGCATCGTCGACGACGAAGCCCACCGCGAGAGTGAGTGCCATCAGCGACAGGTTGTCGAGCGAAAAGCCGAGCAGGTACATCACCGCGAACGTCCCGATGAGCGACATCGGCAACGCCAGGCTCGGGATGATCGTCGCTGAGATATTTCGCAGGAAGACGAAGATCACCATCACGACGAGGAAAAGCGTCAGCATCAGCGTGAACTTCACGTCACCGACGGACTCCTCGATCGACAGGGACCGGTCGTAGAGCGTATGCACGTCCACGCTCGGCGGAATCTGGTCGCGGAGCGATCCAAGTAGCCCCTTCACACCGTTCGCTACCGCGACCGTGTTCGTTCCGGGCTGACGCTGAATGGCCAGCACGACCGCGCGGTCGCCGTTGTACCAGCTCGCCACCTTGTTGTTCTCGACGTCGTCGAGAACCTGACCTAGCTCGTCGAGGTGCACCGGCGCGCCGTTACGGTAGGCGACGACCATCTGCCTGAACTGCTGCGCATTCTGAAGCTGTCCGTTGGCCTTGATCGTGGACGCCTTGTTGAGTCCCCACAGCGTTCCCGTCGGCATGCTGACGTTTTGCGCGCCAATCGCCGATGCGACTTCGTCGATGCCGATTCCGCGGTTGGCGAGAGACGTGGGGTCAAGCTGCACCCGAACGGCGTACTTCTGGCCGCCGAACACCTGAACCTGCGCGATTCCCGGAACCATCGAGATGCGCTGCGCCATGAACGTCTCGCCGTATTCATCGAGTTGCGACAGCGGCATCGTCTTCGATGTCAACGCGAAGTAGAGAATCGGCTGATCGGCGGGGTTCACCTTGCGGTATGATGGCGGGAGAATTCCCAACGGGAGACTGCGAAGCGTCTGGGAGATCGCCGCCTGAACATCCTGGGCTGCCGCGTCGATGCTTCGATCGAGCGAGAACTGAATGGTGATCGACGTCGATCCGAGTCCGCTCGACGACGTCATGTTATCGATGCCGGCGATCGTCGAGAACTGCTTCTCGAGTGGCGTCGCGACCGCGGCCGCCATGGTCTCCGGACTTGCTCCAGGAAGATTTGCGTTCACCTGGATCGTGGGGAAATCAACCGTCGGGAGATCGCTCACGGCAAGACGCGTATAGGAGACGCCCCCGAAGAACAGGATTCCGATCATGACGAGCGCGGTCATGACGGGCCTGCGTATGAATAGAGCTGTCATCGGGGTACTCCTTTGATCGAAACCTTGGAGCCCGGTATCAGACGGGATTGCCCGTCGACCACGACCTTCTCGCCCTCCTTGAGACCGGAGGCGATGACGGATACGGAATCGACGGTGCGCGACACCTGTACTGGCCGCTGCTTGGCGGTGCCTGCGCTGTCAACAGTATAGACGTAGGTGCCCTGCTGACCGGTCATCACTGCGGGAGCCGGCAACGTGAGCGCGTTTGGATCGACGTAGAGCTGCAAGGCGACGTTGGTGTATTGACCCGGCCACAACGTCCCTTCCGGGTTGGAGAATCTCGCCTTCAACAGCACTGTGCCCGTGGTGGAGTCGACGTTGTTGTCTACGAACGCGAGCGTTCCCGTCAGTGGCACGCCCGACCCCTCGGAAGGAGATGCGCGCACCTCGAGTGCGCTACCCCCGCGATAATATCTCTGGATATCCGGGAGCTGACTCTGCGGGATCGAAAACCGAACGAGAATTGGCTGGATCTGATTTATGACCACGAGCGGGGGATTGCTGTTCGCCTTTACCAGATTCCCCTGACGTACGAGCAAGCTGCCGGTTCGTCCGGAGATCGGCGCGCGAATGGTCGAGTTGGAAACGTCGAGCGCGGCCTTCGCGACATTTGCACGGTCAGCCGCAACCGTCGCTGCCGCCGAAGCGGCGGTAGCGTCTGCCTGATCCGCCTGTGAGCTGGTCACGTAACCTTCTTTCACCAGCGCCGCGTACCGCGCCGCATCGCGACGAGCGTTCGCCGCCTGTGCCTCGTCGCGCAGCAGCTGCGCGCGGGCCTGCTCGAGCACCGCCACGTACGGACGTTAATCGATCTCGAACAGCACGCGACCCTGCTGCACGTCCTGTCCCTCTGCGAACGTGACTCGATTCAATAAGCCGTTCACTTGTGCCTCGACGGCGACGGTCTGCATCGGCTCGGCAACTCCGTTCGCGGTCACGATGTACGGAACGGTTGCACGCTTGACCGTGGTCACACTCACGGGGACCTGCGGCTGGCGAGGCGGGGCAGACTTTGAGCACGCCGCGACGAGAAGCGCCGCGACCACGAAGACGCGCGCCTTGAGCGCTGGAGTACCGTGAAAATCACGCAATGTGGGCGTGCTCATGGACGAATTGCACTTGGGGGCTGGGGAGCCGCGAGCGAATCTGGAGTGAAGGAAAACGGAGTCTCCCCCCGCACTCCTAGAACGCCCGTATCTCGGGCGAGCTGCGCAAGTGTGGTATACCATTGCCACCGTGACTGAACCTGCTGGGCCCTCGCATTCGCCAACGCGGTCTGGGCAGTAAGGAGATCGATGATGCTGCCGACGCCCTCTCGATAACGACCCGCCGCGACTTGCACTGACTGCTGGGCGCTGTTCAACAGATCGTCCGCTGTCGCAACGCGCCGCTCTGCCGTCTGCAACGCGTAGTACGAGACGAATACCTGTGTTACAACTTGCTGACGCGTTTGATCCGCCAGCGCCGAGATTGCTTCCGCCTGCGCGCGCGCCGCCGCCACGTCATACTGGTGCGAGAAGCCGTTGAAAATTGGAATGGCCAGACCAAGGGTGACTCCGTACGACGGTCCCGCGAAAGTCGGAGGCTTCGAATACGTGCGCGCTGCGTTGCTCCCGAGCGTCAGCGACGGCAGCTCCGCGGATCGGGCGACGCGAATCTGTGCCTCGGCCGCGGCCGCTTGTGCGCGAGCTGCCGCGAGATCCGGCCGATTGCGCAACGCAGCATTGATCACGCTGTCCACGCTTTGCGAGATTTTTCCGACTGGAATGGCAGCCGGCAGCGGCGCGAGATCGAAGGGCAGATTGGCGGGAAGGCCCAGCGCCGCAGCGAGGCCTCCGCGAGCAGCCTGAAGATTTCCCTCGGTCGTCTCGAAATTGAGCTGCTCCTGCGACAGCGCAGTCTTTGCCTGCAGTACGTCTGCGATGGTGGCAAGACCGACGGTGAAGCGCCGCTGCGCCGCGGTGAGATTCGCCTGTGCCTCCGCAATGGCCGACCGCTCCGCCGCGAGCAATGCAACGGTCGCCATGTAAGTGAAGTATGCCGCCTCAGCCTGCAACACGGTGTTCTGGAGCGTAGCGTTGTGGGATAGGCTTGCCGCGAACAGAGTCTGGCGCGCTCGCTCCACCGATCCTGAGCGCCCGCCGAAGTCGATCAGCAGATAGTTGAGCGTGAGCGACGGTCCGTATTCCGTCCTGTCACCCGCGGGGCGCGCCAGTGTTGCGGGCGACCGGTTTCTGGACAGCGTCGCCGCGCCGTTGATCGTCGGATAATATTGTCCACTCACCGAGCCGAGAATGGCAGCCGATGCACGTGCCTGCGCCCATGATGCGCGTGTAGCAGGATTATTTCGTAGCGCGAGGTCGACGACATCGGCGAGTGCGAGCTGCTGAATCCGTTGCTCGAGATCCGGCGGGACCGCCAACGCGCTAGCTGCCGTTACAATTGGCTCGGGCCTGATTGCTCCGGGTGGCGCCTTCCATGGAACGTTCGGAGCGGGTGGCGCGGCCGGTACTCCGTTGACTCGTGGAGGACCCATCTCGCACCCGCAAACACTCAATATCAATCCGCCAATGGTAGTTTGAATGATTCTTTGTAGACGAGACATTATTCCGAATACGGTGTCGAGACTTATTCTGCTGGTTTTGTGGGGCGCCCGGTTTCACTAGATTTGGCGGTTCGCACCGATACGTAGGAGCCAATGACGAAGTATAAGTTCGCCAAAGTCCCGCCGCGCGGCGAAGCGATCGAATTCAAGAGCGGCGCGCTGAAGGTTCCGGAGCATCCCATCGTCCCGTTCGTGGAGGGCGATGGGACCGGTCCTGACATCTGGCGCGCGTCCGTGCGCGTGTTCGACGCTGCCGTGAAGCGCGCCTACGGCGACCAGCGGTCAGTGGCCTGGATGGAAGTTTTCGCGGGCGAGAAATCGTTCAAGCAGTTCCAGGACTGGCTGCCGCAGGAAACAATCGACGCGATGCAGGAATTTCGCGTATCGATCAAAGGACCGCTTACGACTCCAGTGGGCGGTGGAATACGCTCGCTCAATGTCACACTGCGCCAGGTGCTCGATCTCTACGCGTGCATCCGTCCGGTTCGGTATTTCGAAGGCGTCGGTGCGCCGGTAAAGGAACCGGAGAAGGTCGACGTCGTGATCTTTCGCGAGAACACGGAAGACGTCTATGCGGGAATCGAGTGGAAGGCCGGCTCTCCCGAAGCAGAGAAGGTCGCGAGCTTCCTTCGCAAGGAATTCAAGAGTGAGATTCGCGAGAAATCCGCGATCGGCATCAAGCCCATGTCGGAGTTCGGCTCGAAACGGCTGGTGGAGATGGCGATCCGGTACGCGATTACCAAGTGCAAGGAATCGGTGACGCTCGTGCACAAGGGGAACATCATGAAGTTCACCGAGGGCGCGTTCCGTGACTGGGGCTACGAAGTGGCGCGAGAGAAATTTCCCAACGACACCTGCACGGAATCGGAACTCGCCAAAGGCGGACCAACGGCACGCGCTGACGCAATCGTAATCCGCGATCGCATCGCGGATTCCATGTTCCAGCAGCTCCTCCTCCGTCCCGCTGAATACTCGGTGATTGCGACGCCGAATCTGAATGGCGACTACCTGTCAGACGCGGCGGCGGCGCAGGTCGGCGGACTCGGCATCGCACCGGGCGGCAACGTCGGCGATGGCGTAGCCGTATTCGAGGCAACACACGGGACTGCTCCCAAATACGCGAACATGAACAAGATCAATCCCGGCAGCGTCATCCTGTCCGGCGTGATGATGTTCGAGTACATGGGTTGGAATGAGGCCGCGCAGCTTATCGTCAGGGGAGTGGAGAACGCAATCAAATCGAAGCGCGTCACCTACGATCTCGCGCGCCAGATGCCCGGCGCGACCGAAGTGTCGACCTCCGACTTTGGCGAGCAGGTAATCGTCGGGATGAAGAGCTAGCTAGTGCTGTCTGTCAGCATCAACTCGGTCAACCCGGCGGAAGTCGGAACAGCGCTCCTGGTCGTCGCTCTCGGCGAGAATCCGTCGCTGGCGGGGATTGCGGGGCTCGACACCGCGACGCAGGGAGCGCTGAGCCGGATAATCGAGATGAAGGATTTTCGCGGGTCGCGCGACGAGACCCTGCATCTCACCGGCGTCGCGAAAGGACCACGTCGGCTGCTTCTGATTGGCATGGGAAGCGTTACCGATCGCAAAGCGTCATTTCGCCGAGCAGCTACGCTCGCGGGGCGCAATGCGCACCGGCTCGGCGTAGGGGAGATGGTCTGGTACTCCGGTCAGATCGCACCTGAAGAGACTGAAGCCATCACCAGTGGATTGATCGCTGGCGCGTGGGAATACGCGGATCTCAAGTCGCCGGTGCCCGAGGCAGAGCGCAAGAAGCCGCTGGAGAAGGCGACGATCATCACCAGCAATACCAACGACAGCCGCCGCGGACTGGCGAATGGCCAGGCAATCGGGGCGGGCCAGAGTCTGGCGCGCCGCCTGGCAATGATGCCCGGCAATCTGTGCACGCCCGAATATCTCGCTCAGACCGCTGCCGACATCGCGAAGCGTTACGGAATGGGAATCACCGTTCTCGGTCGCCGCGAGATGGAGGCCGAGAAGATGGGATCGTTCCTCGCGGTTGCGCAGGGGACGCCTCAGGATCCCAAGCTGATCACGCTGGAATACAAGGGCGGGAAGCCAAACGCCAAACCCGTGGTGCTGGTGGGGAAGGGTCTCTGCTTCGACAGCGGCGGAATCTCGATCAAGCCGGCGCAGGGAATGGAGTTCATGAAGTTCGACATGTGCGGCGCCGCCGGCGTCCTCGGTACGTTCGAGGCGATCGGACAGATGAAGCCGGAGGTGAATGTCGTGGGAATCATTGGCGCGACAACGAACATGCCGTCGGGCAGCGCAATGAATCCCGGAGACGTGGTCAGGGCTCAGAATGGGAAGTCGATCGAAATCATCAACACGGATGCGGAAGGTCGACTCGTGCTGGCGGACTGTCTGTCCTACGCGAAGCGGTTCGAGCCTGACGTCGTGATCGATGCGGCCACTCTCACCGGCGCCTGCGTCATCGCGCTGGGCCACAGTGCCAGTGGAGTCTTCTCGAGTGATGATGCTCTCATCGCGGAAATTCTTGCCGCGGGCAAGCGCGCCGGCGAGCCCGGCTGGCCGCTCCCGCTGTGGGATGAGTACAAGGAGCTCATCAAATCGGATGTGGCTGACGTCAAGAACTCCGGAGGGCGGCCGGCGGGCGCCGTAACGGCGGCCCTGTTTCTCAAGGAATTCGCGGAGGGCTATACGTGGGCTCACCTGGATATTGCGGGTACGGCCTACTCCGAGAGTGACCTGGTGACGATTCCGAAGGGACCGACCGGAGTCCCGACGGGTACGTTCATCGAATTCATTCGCGGGAGAGTACACTGAAGCGGTGCTCGGGGCGCAAGCGCAGCCCAGCCCGCCTCGGCCTTGTGGCCGGGGCGCTTTTGTACGTGGGCGTGCCTCGCGTCGACGCTCAGGTGGTGTCCCCACCCGTTAGCCAGGTGCCGATTCCCGTCAAGCCGAAAACCGATTCAGCGCCCGACAGCACCCGCGTAAAGATCGATTCCATCAAGGCACCTATCGGGCGATTCGCGGATCCGCTCACCTACGAGATTGGGCCACAGTACGAGTGGAACCGGGCGCAGCTTTTCGCGACCGGCTCGCTCACACTCGCCGACTTGCTCGATCGAATCCCGGGCCTCACCACCTTCCGATCCGGCTGGGTCGCCACTCCGCAGACGGCGACTTACAACGGTGACTTTCGTCGCGTCAGAGTTTTCTATGATGGCCTCGAGATAGACAATCTCGACAACAAAACCGGTAGCGTTCGCGACCTTTCCACGATTCAGCTCTGGACGCTGGAGCATCTGAGCATCGAGCGAAGCGCGGGCGAGGTGAGGCTGTACATGCGGAGCTGGCGCGTCGACAACACTGATCCCTACACTCGCGTCGACGTTGCCACCGGCAACGAAGACACCAACCTGTATCGGGGCTTCTACGGAAAGCGCTACGATAACGGTGGAGTCCTCCAGTTCGCGGGGCAGCAGTACGGAGTTCGCAGTACGCGATTCGCTGGCGCCGGCGATGCCTTGTCGCTGTTGGGAAGAGTGGGAATCGCACGCAAAGGGTGGAGCTTCGACGCATTCGCAAACCGCGTTCACGCAACACGCGAAATTCAGCGAGCAGCTTTCAGTAGGCCGCCGGTATTCTCTCTCAACGCCACAAACACGAACGCATACCTCCGGTTCGCCATAGGCGCTCAAAGCGGCCCGTGGGCGCAAGTCAGCGTCGCGTCGCTCGGCTTCAAGGGCACGACCGGTCCGGACCGGAACGTCGCCGCAACGACTCAGCCTGACACCACCGAGCGCAGGATGTTCGAGACCCAATACAACGTGAGTGGCGGATATACGGGAGGCCCCGCGAGGGTGGAGATCGCAGATCGGCTCCGCTCTATCTCCGGGACCCGCACCAACGCGCTCTCGGGGAGGCTCGATCTCGCGACTCCTCTGGGTGTCCTCAGCGGATTCGCCGAACACGACAGCTATCGTCGCACCACGAACGCGGACGTGGGAGTCCGCGCCCAACCGCTTCCGTTTTTTGCGCTATCGGGATCTGTCGCGAGGTCGACGCCGAGCGGCGGCGGGACGCCTACACTGGCAGGCACGACGACGGCTCGCGGGGAAGTCGGGCTAAGGATTTTCGGACCATGGGTGTCGGGCGGGATGATCCGGACCGACAAGACCCAGGGGCTGGCCCCGCTTGTCTACGACACGCTGCTGCTTCCTACCCCCGCCGGTCGTGCCACCGCACAAACGGTTTCGATTCGGGGACCCCTGGGGCGTGGATTCGGAATCGATAGCTGGCTCACACGATGGGACCAAACCCGACCGTACCAGCCACAATATCAGAGCAGGTCAGAAATCAACTTTACCAACAACTTTCTTCGGCGTTTTCCGAAGGGCGACTTCGAACTGCATGCCGCGGGTGTCTACGAGTACCGCGGCCGAACGATCTTTCCGCTTGCCGCGGGGGACGTGAGTGCCGCAACCGCCAAAACACTGTCCGCCTTGCTCGAGGTGAGAATTCTGCGAGCGGTAGTCAGCTATCAGCAGCGAAACATACTTGGCTACCAGTATGACGTGATTCCTGGTTTTGAGATGCCACGAGTGCTCGCGATTTACGGCGTGAGATGGGATTTCTGGAATTGACAAACTTGTTGTCGTTTCGTAAGATAGCCCACCTCACATGATATCCAGCATGACTGGTTTTGGCGCGGCTGACGGGCTCGTTGGTGGCGCGCGCGCCAGCGTCGAAATCAGAACGGTTAACCACCGCTTCTTCAGCCCCAACCTCAAGCTTCCGGCCGTCTTCTCGCGTTGGGAAGGTGAGATCCGGGAGCTTCTCCGCCAGAAAATTGCGCGTGGACACGTAACCCTCACGGCACGGATCGATCGCGACTCGAATACGCCGGTTATCGATGAAACGCTATTGGCAGATTATCTAACCGCGCTGAAAGCTCTGCAGAAAAAGCATAAGCTCGCTGGCGAGCTCGACCTTGCCACCCTGCTGCGCCTTCCGGACGTGATCGCGGCACCAAGCGAAGAGCTCGACCCGGGCTCCGGGGACGCTCTCGTCCGGCTGGTGGCCACAGCGGCTGACAATCTGATCGCAATGCGAAGGGCTGAGGGCGCGCAGCTTTCCGGCTTTCTGATCGAGCGAGTGGACGCGGTCGAGTCCAGCCTTGCGCGCATCCAGAAACGCGCCCCCGCGCGACTCAAGGAGCAGCACGAGCGAATCAAACGGACGGTGGGTGAGTTGGTAGACGGAGCTGGAGGCGATCCTCAGCGGATTGCTCAGGAAATCGCGATCCTGGCTGACAAACTCGACGTCGCCGAGGAGCTCGACCGATTCAGGTCGCACCTCGCAGCGTTTCGCGAGACCGCCCGATCGAAGACCAGCGATCCGGTGGGGAAGCGGCTGGGATTCATTCTCCAGGAGATGGTGCGCGAGGCGAACACCATTGGGAGCAAAGCCAACGACGCGCCCATTCTCGACGACGTGATCGCGATAAAGGAAGAGCTCGAGCGGATCCGCGAACAAGTCGAGAATCTGGAATAGTGGCGTTTCCGGTCATCCTCTCCTCCCCTTCGGGTGGCGGCAAGACAACCATCGCCCACCAGCTCCTCGC
>JALYZH010000295.1 GCA_030948945.1 Gemmatimonadota bacterium
GCCTCACCCGCCCACGTCTTGCCTTCGTGAGTCAATTCACGTTTGCGCATATAGCAGCACGCGAGAAGATCGCCTTTATAGGCGCTGAATGAGACTGATTCTTCGTGGCCGGTGATATGCTTTTGAAGAAAAGCGCGTTGGGTAGACCACGCGCGGTTCATGGCAATCCGCACTGATTCGACGACATCCCAGCTATGGGTTCTGACTGCTTCGTAGTACGGTCCTTTCAACCATATTTTCCAATCGTGCCGGCGGCAAAACGCGTGCAGCTCCCAATCTGAATATTCTTCTGTAGATATAAAGGGTGGAATACGCACGGGCAGACCGTCATGTGCGTCGACGGACGGTTTGCTGGTGCGCTGCAAAGCTTCGCGTGGCGGGACCAAGAGCCTAGGATGGCCTCGCGTAAAAACGGAAGCGAGCCACATGACTTCCAAGTCAAAACCGGATAGCCAGTACGCGCCAGAATCGAGAATATCGAGAATCGACTTTGCATACGTATCGAGATTAAGTTCTTCCCAGGGGCGCTGCAGTAACAGCTCATCGAAGTCGGACCAGTGAATACCGGAGCTTCGATTGGAATATTCGACACCTACAAGCGTAGCGCGCGGATATGCGGACCTCAGTGAGCGCGCAACGCCGATGCCTGGCTGTGGATTGGTCCCACTATACAATCCGCTGATGTAGATTTTCATTTTGATGACGGTCCGCTACGGCGCTTAGATTCACGGAAGTGCGCCGGTCGCTAATGTGCACTCAAAAAGTGTGTAGCGCTGTCGGACGAATTATTATTTTGTTGTAGGACATCTCCCTCCCCGCCCGTAGAATCCTGACCGGTGAGCATCGATTTGGAGGCTCGGCTTCTAAAAGTACGAGGGAAATTCCGACCCGACGTTGGTTGCGTGGGCAGTCGGTAGCTCGATCCGTTCCGGGGGAGCAAGAAACGAAGTCGGTTTGGCGGTGCGCGCGTTCGAAGGATCGGCAAACTGCGGCGCCACGTTGAATCGAGATTGCTTTTCCGCGATAATGCCGCCTCCGGAGGACAACGAGCAACGACGCCCGCATCCACGACATGCTGCTTATTTCTGCGGACGCTCGGCCGGGATGGCGGAATTGGTAGACGCGCTGGACTCAAAATCCAGTTCTGGCAACAGAGTGGGGGTTCGATTCCCCCTCCCGGTACCAAACTAAAGAAGGGCCCCGATCGGGGCCTTTTCTTTTCCAGGGCTTATAGTGCACAAGGTGGCGTTTTCCACGCGCATTTGCTAGTTTCTACGCCGTCGCCCACACGACATCCTCGAATTCTGGTGCGCGGTGACTGACCGCCATGTCGTACGGCCGCTTGAGATCAGATCGACGTAGGGGAGATAAAAGCTATGGACGATGTCCGGGCCGTCGCTGGGTAGAGTTGAGCGCGGTTGCGATGGCGCCAGTGTTGCAGGTATTGGGCCACTTCCGGTCGTAAGTGATGTGTCTGATAGCGGACCGTCGTTGGCGCAACCGACCCTGCTGCCGAAGATCATTCTTCCCGATTGCAGTCACTCGATCAACCGGTCGGCTCGCAGTAGGACCGCCTGCGGGACCATGATGCGAGGCACGCTGGCAGTCTTGATGTTGATGGTCTGCGATCGGCAACTCTCTTCAATTGCAGTAAGCCACTGCAGCACACAGCGCGATAGCCATCCCACGCCCGGCGGAGCATGATGTTGTCACGGGGTCTCAGGTGGCACCTGCCGAGACACCCTGGCGGCGGGCTGGCGATCCGCCAGCTCGTTTCATTACGAACGAGAGGGTAGCCCGGCGTTCAGAAAGGGTGAAGCCCGGCTCGCCGAACTTGATTTAAGAGAGCACATTCAGACGAGCCGATGTCCTATCGAAAACTAGCATCGTTCTTCACGCGCCGCGAATTCATCAACCGGATGACTGCACTGACAAGTGCGGCATGGGGTGTTTGGCATTCGCGCGCAGTCGGGGCGGCTGAGAACCCTAAGCCCCCAAAGACCGCAGGCGCATTTGCTCGTGGCTTGGGAGCGAAACAGCAAGAGATTGTCAACGTCAGGGATTTCGGTGCCGTTGGAGATGGAGCAACTGACGATACCGCTGCGATCCAGGCCGCATTCACCACAGCGCAAAATACTGGGCGTGCGCTTTATGTTCAGGCCGGAACCTATCGGATAACCAACACCATCAATGTTAGCGGCTCCGGTCTGGTCATGACTGTCTTCGGGGAAGGCAATTCGAGCGTCTTCCAAGACAATGTGACTGGCGGTTCATGCTTCAATATCACAACACCATTCTTGTCTTGCCTGTGGAGCCGACTATCCATAAATGTCAACGTTAACAAGCCGACATTCCATTCAATCTACGTTACTGGGGCACTCTATAGCTATTACGAGCGAGTAACCTTTGAAGGCGCTGGTTTCATCATGCGGACGCACATCCGCTTTGATAGTTCTCAGGAGGTCACGTTTGTTGCGTGTAATTGGCGCAACATCAATGGCGTAGGTATTGATTCTCGGAATGATGCGTCCAACGGCGGCAACTTCACGTTCATAGGAGGCACGTTCTACTCAAGCCGCTGTGGCGCGGTGATTTCAGGAGAAATGACTAACAATAATAACTGCTTCTTTGGGACCAAGTTCGTATTGGCTGAGGACACAGACCACAAGCAGATTAGTATCAGCGGCGGTACTGCTGGATCGACTTCAGTAACGCTTGGTAGCGGCTTTACGATCCCGGCCAATTCGATGATGTTCCTCGGTAATTGTACTGATGCCGAGGTCGTGCTGATTTCTTCGTACAACAGTGGCACTGGGGTTGCCACTCTGGCGACGCCGTTGCGGTTCACCTATACCACTGCCGTCGAGGTCATTGTCGGTGATCTAGGGGTGGTGAGCATGAATCTGTCGCCAAATCTGGTGTGTAACGGCTGTCATTTCGAGGCTTGCAGTTCAGTGATTTGCAGTTCGCCGACGTTCTCGTTCTCAAGTTGCATGTTCTCGTTTGCGCAGACCAATCGCCTTTCGTCGAACGATGCGCATTCTGTGTACGTCTTGGGGGCTAAGACTTGCGGCGGCTCGTTCCTTGCCAATTACGGGGCCGGTAATCGAGCCGATCACAAGTTGTTTCGCTTCATCAATGCTACTGGCTCGGGTAATGTGTTCGGCAACATCAACGTCGGGCCATCAGTCTGGGGCAGCGACGGGTCGGTCTTCACGTTGATCGATCCAGTCACAGCCGATGCGAATATCTCGTATTTCCTGCCCGGAGCCATCAGAGAATGGGAAGGTGCCAACAACCGGATGGGACAGGCTACATTGAGTAGTGGGACGGTTACGGTAGCCAATACCAGCGTTACTGCGAATACCCGAATTTTTGTTGCTCACGCTACGCTTGGTGGGACTCCTGGACATTTGACAACGACGCTGATAGCTGACACGTCGTTTACCATTAACTCATCTAGTGGTGGTGATACTAGCGTCGTCAACTGGATGCTGGTGGAGCCCGCCTAATGGCTGATTACAATGGCGGTCAGCCGCCCGCTCGATTCCGGTCTTTCGGGTCGCACGCGAAAATCTGCCAGAATTGGCACCGTCGAAAGCTGCGGCTCGGCTTCGGCCGCAAGCGGGTGAATCCACAGCCAGAAGCGGTCATCTACTGGCGGGGATCAAGCTCATCCAGCGAATGTGGTACGGTTGAGCTCTATTCACGACGAAATGCTTAGGGATGGATCGACGGGCGTTCATCGGCGCCGTGGCGACAGGAATGATTGCTGCGCCGCTTGCCGCGAGCGCGCAAACCGCGACAACCATCCGACGCATCGGCGTTTAGCGCCCGCCGCGTCGGAGCCTCAGGCAGACCTCGAGAGGGAATACGCGGCCTTGCGCGCACTCGGCTGGGTCGTCGGCCAGAACCTGGTCGTCGAACGACGCCACGCCAACGACAGCGCGGAGCTTCTGCGGCTCCAGGGTGAGGAGCTGGTTCGACTCAAGGTGGAGATCATCGTGACGAAGGGCACGGCCGCCACGTTGGCGGCCAAGAGCGCGACGACCAGCATACCCATCATCATCTATGTCGCAGGCGACCCGTCCGCAGCGGTCTCGATGCGGAGCTAGACCAACGCTACGCCACATTTGTCGACAGGATTCTCCGCGGTGCGAAACCCGCCGATCTCCCCATTGAGCAACCGACAAAGTTCGGGCTGGTGATCAATCTCAAGACCGCGAAGGCACTCGGAATCACCGTCCCGAAGACGCTATTGCTGCGCGTGGACGAGGTGATTCAGTGATGAATATTCCCGGCTGCTCGCGCTGCTCGCCGCACTCGAAGCTTGGCCTGATTCGTTGCGTCTGCTTTCGAGACGCTCGACCGGCGGCTCAGGGTCGCGAACCGCCAATCGAACGATGGGCGGCTCGCGGCCAACTGCAGGCATACGGCAAAGCCGTCGACAGCAGTCATTCGATGGCTCTATCTCTCCGAAGCGGACGCTCACGCCTGAGTCACCTGCATTTTGAAGCGTAGCGGAAAAATGCCAGGAACGATTTGTTATGTGTTTTCTACTACAGGCCGCGCTCACTCTCATTCTTATAGCCTTTTCCCCATAGCGACAGGATAAGACCACCGATGCTCAGTATCGTGAGTAACAAGACTGGCGTACTGGCGCCAAACGTCCCGGTCGTGGAGAGGGGTTTCATATAAACAATCCCTTTTTCGGCGATGTATCCCACGAAGATCAAGACATACATGAGCGGAATCATCGCGCGATAACGAATCAACACCACCACAAAGAGCAGGCCGAGTAAGAGCTGGTCAAGCGCTACGCGCGAGAAAAGTGCGATTACATTCTGTGCAGCGCCTGCAGGGTAGGTATCGAGGGGGATAGTAGAGATCGATTGCGCCCCGCCGTCGGTGAAAAAAATATGGACCAGACTTATCGCCACTTTCATGAACGAGATAGGAACAAAAAACCAGATTGCCAACTTGTGGCCGCGATACTGATTGTCGATACGTTTCGGGAGGATTCGGTTGAGCATGTGTTCTTCCTCAATTCTCGTTTGTAGTGGTCATCGATAATTCCACTCACAAATCTCTCATTGGGGGGCAGCGATATTGCGAGACACGGCGTTCAGCGGCCGGAGACAAATGATTCTGCTATGAACGCGAGGAACAGTTTACGGCATCCCCCAAACGGCCGCTTCGCGCCGGTCAGCGAGATTCGCGAACGTCTGCTTCTCTAACCACCCACAGGCAGCGACGGGTCGATGGCGGTCCTTCCCTGCAAGTTTGAACTCTAATCGGGCGGTGTCCGTAGGGTCGAATACCATTTAGGACAGAAGTGGTCCCGGAATTTAGGACTCGTCTTTTAGTGAAGAACCTGCTCTGATGACCCTACTGGCCGGCGCGCTCGGTCGCATCGACGGTGCGAGCGCAAAGAAATGATTGACGCGACCCATAAGCTAGCCGTGACGCGGCAAGCCGAGCTGCTGGATCTCTCGCGCTCGAACGTGTACT
>JALYZH010000105.1 GCA_030948945.1 Gemmatimonadota bacterium
GGAGTCGCCATTTGCGGCATCTCCGGTTAACATTTCGGAGATATTTTCCGCAGAGATGTATGGCATCGGCGAGTCTCTCGTCTGGTCGGCTCCTCGCGCTTCTTGTTGTAACTGCCGCGTGCACACCTGCACAGGCTAACACGGGCGTATCTCCAACAACGTCTGTAGCCTCGGATACGATCGAAGCACGTCGACTGTTCGAGGAGAACATCGACGCGATTCACAAACGCGACCGTGCGCGCTACCTCGCAACGTATCTCCATACGAATGGTCTGGCGCGCAACGGACCGGCGGGACTGGAACTAGGGTATGAAGGGTGGAGCGCGCGACGGGACTCGACATGGCCCGACACGCTGATTGCGCGGAATCTTCGCGTTCACCCGTTAGCCCCCGGCGTCGTCTACGGGACTTACTGTTATACCGTGACCCAGAAGGACACAACGTCGAGCGGAGCCTCGGAGCGCGTGTTCGTGAAGACGCCCGATGGCTGGAGAATCGCCGTCACGACGGCGTTCGGACTTCCAGTCGGCGCTCCCGCGCAGTGTAAATAGAAAACAGACCACCCCTTCGCAAACACAATGATTCGTCGATTCACGGACACCTTGCTGCCGTTATTCATGGTTGCGCTGCTCGGATATCCCGCGACAGCCCAAACTCGCAGCACGTCGAGTCCAAAGCTGATTGTGTTCATCACGATTGATGCAATGCGCGCTGACTATCTGCCGCGGTTCGAGAAGCAGCTCACGGGCGGGCTCGGAAGACTCTACAGAGGCGGCGCTGTATTCACGAACGCGTTTCAGGATCACGCGGTCACCGAAACTGCACCCGGACACTCGGCGATGATGTCCGGGCGCTTTCCGGTTCACACCGGCATCGTGACAAACAACGCCGGGGTGAGCGATACGACTGTGAGTCTGGTCGATGCCGTTGGCCCTGGGGCATCGCCTTTCCGTTTTCGCGGCACCACGCTAACCGACTGGCTGATTGCCAAGGACGCGCGCACTCGCGTGCTCTCGGTATCCAGAAAGGATCGCGCTGCAATTCTTCCGATCGGCAAATCGAAGCAGCAGGTGTTCTGGTATGCTCCGAATGGAAACTTTACGACGAGCACCTATTACAGCGCGGATCTTCCGGAATGGGTTCGCGCATTCAACGCGCGGAAACTGCCGGCTAGCTATGCCGGACGCGCTTGGCGACTGTTACTGCCTGAACGCGCGTACCGCGAGCCGGATGCCGTGCGAGTCGAAAGCGGGGGCGTCGGCTTCACATTTCCGCACAATGAATCGAGTGTCCCTGATTCGGCTGCCCGGCTTCTGATCGAGTTTCCATGGATGGACGACCTCACGCTCGATTTTGCTTTAGCCGGCGTGAACGCGTTAAAACTCGGGACAGGGCCACAGACAGACGTGCTCTCGATTTCGCTATCGACTACCGACGCGGTTGGTCACCGCTACGGTCCGGATTCCAGGGAGCTGCACGACCAGATTCTCCGTGTCGACCGGGCGATAGGAGTCTTTCTGGACTCGCTGTTCCGGATCCGGAATCGAGATGACGTTGTGATCGCATTGACGGGCGATCATGGTCTCACTCCGTATCCGGAATCTCACGCGCACGACCCGAATAAGGGCGCGATCCGCGTGAATGTGCGACCGGTTCTCGAGCGGTTGAACAATACGCTTGCCGCAGCCGGTGTTCCTGGAGGTGGACTTACGTTCATTCTTGGCGTCTATAGAGGGAACGGATTCCTGTTCGACCCCGGAGTTCTGGAACTGGACAGATCCGCGCTGGCGAGAGCGGGCGTCAATCAGGATTCTCTCGTGCAATCAGTGCGGTCGGATTTTCTACATGTACCGGGAGTGGCTCGCGCGGACAGGATCTCCGAGCTCGCGCGGCGCGATACCGTGAACGACGCAATCGCCCGCAGGTGGCTCCACATCTTTTCCGATGAGAGCCAGGCAGCTCTCGTCGTAACACTCGCGCCGTACAACTATTGGCTCTCAACCTATCAGGCCCAGCACGGAAGCCCCAACGATATCGATGCGCATGTGCCCATCATTTTCTACGGCAGGGACATCAGGCCTGGCCGGTACACAGAGTTTGCGAGAGTGGTAGACATGGCTCCGACGCTTGCAGCGATCGTACGGGTTACGCCACAAGAAAAACTCGACGGCCACGTGCTTCAGCATGCGATCCGGTAAGATTTCGCTCGATCCGGTCTGGAAGGCTTTCGACGAAGCCGAATTCGGGCAGAAGAACACCCTCAATCTGCGGGAGTCGCTTCCGACTGCGGCTGATGCGCGCTTCCGCGCGGAAGCATGGCTACGGGAACGCCAGGTCGGCGGCGCGCGCGACGTCCTGATAATCACGGGTCGCGGCAATCAGAGCCCGAATGGAATCTCGCCGGTTCGTAAGGCAATCGTCGCCTTACTGCCGCTTCTGCGGCGGCGCGGAGTCGTGAGCGAATGGAAGGAACACTCGCCCGGCTCGTTCGTCGTCAAGCTCGGATCGATCTCGTCCCTTCTTGACGCGCCGAAACGAAGGCGAGACCGCAAGTCAGATCCGCCGGCACTAAACCCGGAATCCCTCAAAGCGCTGGAGAGCTCCACACTCTCTCTGCTCCGCCGGCTGGCGACTCGCTCGCTCGAATCTCTCGGAGTTCGCGATCCGGCGAACTTCGTCGAAGCGGAGATGCTCTCGAAGTTCAACTCACTAGCCGGAGGTGTTACTCCTGGAGCGGAAGGCGAGGCGAGGCTTCGCGATGCAATTACCGCCGCGATCGACCAACTCGACGACTGATGTCCTGACGGCAAGCTCAGCCGTCATCGATGATCGTGGGACATGGTGCTATCGGTGAACGAAGCAGTCCGTGTGGGGGCCCGGACATTGCGATGCCATGCTCGACGAGAATATCACGAGAGGTAGATGAAAATCGGGCGAGAAGAAATACGGCGCTCACGTCTCACTTCGGATGAAGTTGCCCTGATCGGCGCGTATGGGGCGAGAGCGACCTGGCCCGCAGGGTTCCAGCTCTATCAGCGTGGTGCGGCGGCAGATGGCGTCTTCATCGTTCTTGATGGACATGTAGTCCTGCGCAACAAAATCAAAGTCGGACGCGGATTCGTTCCAGTGATTGCCACGGTAGGACAGACTTTCGGGAGCGAGGGACTCTCTCCCGATAGTCATTACGTCACGGATGCAGGCGCGTCGGAAGAAACGAGGACAATGTTCCTCAGTGGCGCGCAATTCAGGGCTCTGGTGCGGGAGCGGCCCGCGCACATCCTTCCGCTCCTGTCGCAAATAATGGCGGAGAGGGCGTACCTTCTGGAAAAGCTCCATGAGCTGGCCGCGCTAAACGTCGATCAGCGCCTGGTCTCTACGCTGACGCATCTCAGCGCCGATCGAAGCTTCACTGCCCCAGACGGTCGTCTACAGCTCGAGAACACTCACCACCGCCTTCTTTGCGAAATGGTTGGTGCGACGAGAGAGTCCATCGCGTTGGCGCTGAGCCGTCTGGTATCCGCGGGAATCGCCGAAAGGAGAGGGATGACATTTCTGATCGAGCCACGCTCGCTTGGATCGGCTCGTCACGAAAACGGCGACAGGAGTTCAGCGATCCCCGTGACAAGAGAGCTATCGGCATCGTGAGGCTGAATGGACGACCGGCAAGGCGCTGACACGGCTGCCATACTGCCCGGAGCTGAAACGATAGATCTGCAGGAGGAGGGCTCGCATGGAGTTCTCCTCCTGCATGGTTTTGGAGACACACCGCAGACGCTCGCCCTCCTTGCTCGACGGCT
>JALYZH010000315.1 GCA_030948945.1 Gemmatimonadota bacterium
GCCCCCTCCACCTCCACCCGCTGCCGCCATCCCTACGTTATCTGAATGGGCGCTGATTATGCTGGTCAGCTTAGTCGGTCTTTGGGGGTTGATAAGAGTGCGCCGGGCCGCCGATTAATCGGATCGCGTGCGCGGTGCGGTCTTTTTAAACTGAAACTTCCGTAGTCGGAGCGGATTGAAATTGAGCCGCACGATTATTCCGCGGTCTCGACAGCGGAGGTGACTCCGGCCAATCGGACAGGCGGCGCGTTGCGCTCGCGCAAGCCTTGTCGAACGTCCGCTGTCGAGTAAATCGGAAGACCGATTCGGGTCCACAACCGGTCCTGCGCATCCGCGCCACAAAGCGGACTCGCTGGGGGCGATCACGCTAGTTTGAGCAGCCTGCACTGCCCGATTGCAAAAGCGACCTACTCTGCGAACCGCGACTTTAAGGAGCGCCAGCTGTCGTCGTTTCCGGGAGCCAAAGCGGTGACTCTACGTTCGGACTGTTACGAAGTTCCGGGGAGACGTCAGCTCAGTTGCCCGAGTAAGAGATGAAGCCCTCGCATCGCTCCTGCAAGCGGGTCCGGACGATCGCTCTTGGCGTCGGCGGACTTCGGCGTTGGGTCGACAACGGGCTTAGGCAGCATCGGCCACAACCGGCCATCCGCAGGATGGCGGGGGGCAGCTTACCGCTCGGGGCGTCGATTGAAAGCCGTCGCGCGGGACTCCTGCTTCTCACTGCCTCGGTCATGCGCTGCGCGACCGTCGCGTCCACGCAAGGTGGAGCGGATCGTTACGGCTTACGCCCCACGGTGACGACGGCAAGCTCCTGGTTCTTCACCTGCTTGATCAACGGTCCCGTGACCGTGAGGAATTCCAGATTGATGTCGGCCTTGTCGTTGGGCTTCAGCACCGGCAGCTTGGTGGAGGCCGTCGCAGTGCCAAGTAACTTTCCGTCTGCGTCAAACACTTTCCCCGCGACCTTGATCGGTCCGACGGGTACATCCGCAAGGTTCTGCACGGTGCCCTTGATGTGCAGGTGCCCCGCGGCGCAGACATACATCCCCGGGTCCATCCCAGGATGAGGGCCCACGCTGTCGATCTCGATCTTGACCTTGTCCTTCATGTCCCCGGCAACGGTCACTGTGGAGACTCCAAGCATTGCGAGCACGAAAAGGAAAAACGGTAGAGTTGCTTTCATGACACTCCTCCTTCTGCGGCTAAGGTGGCTTCGCTATTCGATGACGCGATCGGCGCGAAGCAGCATCGGCTGCGGCACCTGAAGGTCAAGCCGCTTCGCCGTCTTCACGTTGATGACGAACTCGATCCGGTCTGGGAGCTCCACGGGGATGTCGCGCGGTCGCGTCCCCGCCAAGATCTTATGAGCTAGCCGTGCTGCCTGTCGTCCTTGAAGATACTGGTCGGGTCCGTAAGATACAAGAGCCCCGAACTTCGACCAGAACGAGGCCGGGTACATGGTGGGTATCTTGTTGGACGTGGCTACTTCGAGGCTTCGCCCGGGGATGTTGAGATTCGGTCCGGACTGGACTACCAGTATGCCATCCTCGCCGCCTTCCTTGAGGTTGTCCAATCCGGGCTCGATCTCCAACGGGGCAGTAATCGCGCGCTCGAGCAACGTCAGTCCAAGGTGGGTCGCCGCGCCTCTGGCGGCTGATACCGAATCCAGTTCATTCTTCTCCCGCGGGTCGTAGGTCACCAGCACGCGGCGGAGGCGCGGCACGACCTCCTTGAAAAGCTCCAGGCGCTTAGCGGTCAGCTCGGCACGCAGGTTCGCGACCCCCGTGATATTGCCGCCCGGTCGAGCAATGCTCTCCACGAGGCCGATTCTCACCGGGTCGCTCACCTGCACGAACACCATAGGAATCTGTCCGTTTTCTCGCCGGCAGGCATCCGAAACGCAGAAAAGGAGATCCGCCTTCTGTTGCACGAGTTCCGCGGCCAACTGGCCCACACGGGTCATATCGCCTTGGGTCGCACGTACCTCAAAGATAACGTTCTTCCCCTCTACGTAGCCCAGTTCTTTGATACCGTCCCGAAATCCCTCGGTGGTGGAGTGCCACGGCACCATGGCGTCGGTCAGGATCGCGATCTTGAAGATCTTTGGAGATTGAGCCCACGTGTCCGATATTCCGCAGGGGAAGACTGCCAGCAACACCGAGAAGATAATTACCCACGGACTCTTCAGAGTGAGACGGAGCGCGAGCACCGCTTTCAGCAACAACTCGACTCCTCGGAGTGGATGTTCGAAACAGAGAAGGCGACGCTACGCTGTTGCCCTCGGAGGGTCAAGCAACGCGGTTGCTGCTATCCATGCCTCTGAGCAGCACGCGGCTAGTCGATTTGTGTAGACACAGTACCCGAAAGCAGCTGTTCACCCCGATGTCAACTATCGGGAAAAGTTGTAAGACCGGTCCGGGTCGATTCTGTTGAAAAACTCCACGACGACGCGTTTCAGTATTTTTTCGGAGGTTAAAAACCATCAACCGATTTCTTAGTGTTCAATAGCGGCCATCCTATGAGGTCGAAT
This sequence comes from Gemmatimonadota bacterium, assembly GCA_030948945.1. The sequence continues at coordinate 2,531 of JALYZH010000315.1, forward strand.
TTTGGCAGCTGTGACTCTCCGCCCCACGAAACGAGTTTTTCAACACTATCGGTCGACTCTCGACGTGCGCCGCTTCGCGAACGGCGAGAAGTTGACCGTGGCCCGCGTTTCGTTCGCGGGGGACAGTCCCATGCGCACGAGAATGGACAGTTTACGTTCGTCCTCTCCGGCACGATGGAGTTCACGATCAACGGCGACCCCAGTGACGGTGCGCGAGGGCGAGTTCGCCCACATGTCGCCGAACGTGCCGCACGGAGCGCGTTCTATTGGCGAGGCCGTCGTGCTGGGCGTGTTCACGCCGATTCGGGCGGACTGGAAGGACTGAGGTGGCGGCGCATCGGGTAGAGGTCGTCTGCCACCGGGGGGCGAACGCCGTCGCGCCGGAGAACACGTGGGCGGCGGCCCGGCAGTGCGTCGAATGGGGCGCGGACTATATTGAGGTGGACGTGCGCACCAGCCGGGACGGCGTTCTCTACGTCCTCCATGACGCGGCCGTGGACCGGACGACAAACGGCACGGGCCGCCTGCGCGACCTCACCTCGGACGAGATAGACCGCCTGGACGCCGGGGCCTGGTTCCATCCGCGCTTTTCGGGCGAGCGAATCCCGCGCCTGGAACCGTTCCTCGAACGGGTCTGGGGAAAGGCGAAAGTCTTCTTCGACGTGAAGGACGCCGACCTTTCCCAGCTGCTCACGCTGGTGCACACGGTCGGCCTGGAGAACGATTGCTTCTTCTGGTTCGCCAATAACGCCGACGCCCGCGCGTTCCGCTCCCTCGCCCCCCATCTCCCCCTCAAAATCAACGTCTCGACCATGCAGGGCGTGCGCGCGGCGAAGGCGGATTTCGACGCCGCGATCATCGAGACCGGGCTGGACCGCCTGACGCCGGAACTCGTGGGGGCCTGTCAGGAACGCGATATTCGGGTGATGGTGCTTCAGTCCGACAACGACCCGGATGCCTTCCGCCGGATTCTCGAATGGCAAGTAGACATGGTGAACCTGAACCACGCCGACACCTTTCTGGCGGTCCAACGAGCGCAGGCGGACGCGCTGACAGGCCTTCCCTTCGCCCCCCGATAAATGTGTGTTTTGTTACGTGCGAGGCAGGGTACAAATTCAAGCAACGCCTGAAAGTCGTGGGGCCGCGCCTCCCGCGCAGACGGAAATTCTCCTGGCTGCTCAGGGTCCGAGAGTTGCCGATCTTCGATCCGATGTTGAGCATCGTCAATACGCTCAGCCCGGGTGAGCGCGGAAGCGTTTAGTGTGCCAAGTCACAGTAGCGTCCAATTACTCGCCGATACCGCTTGACGGGGAGCCGCGAAAGGCGCCAACTGAAAGCGCTTCGGTAATCCGGGTCGGAATGTATTCTCGAACTAACGACTGATGATCCGGTTGCTGCATTAGTGTGTCGCTGTTGTGCGCGCCCAGTATTGCGGGTGTTGGCTCATGGCGTGATTCCTCTTTTCTTGAAGCTAACTTGGCCCCAACGATTGGGGCCCACGCAGGGCTTTAATATTACCCTTTGCGACGTGTTTGTTGCCATCCGGTAGCGATCGTGTTCACGGTGGCCCGTTGCGCGTGCGCTCGCAAAGCTCTCGCCAACTCCTCCCAGTGGTCTACAGCAAATCCGAGTGAGCCGTAGAACCTCGCCTTCGCGATGCTTGCCGGGCCCGAGGAGCCGAGCAGATATTCGATGACCTTTGTCTGATCGACAATCGCGTGCTCGAAGTCGGGCGAGCTGTTCATCGCCCGTTACATACTCCTCCGATACTCCCCGCCCACCTCGAACAGCGCCTTCGTGATCTGCCCCAACGAGCACACTCGCACGGTCTTCATCAGCTCAGCGAAGACATTGCCGTTCTCGATCACGATGCGCTTGAGCCGCTCGATTGCCGCGGGCGCGGCTTTCGCGTTGCGCGCATGAAACTCCGCCAGCCGTTTTAGCTGCGACTGTTTTTCCTCTTCGGTCGATCGCGCGAGCTCGAGCTTCTTCGGCGTCTGGTCGCCCTGCGGATTGCGGAAGGTGTTGACGCCGACGATCGGATACGACCCGTCGTGCTTCTGGTGCTCGTAATAGAGCGACTCTTCCTGAATCTTTCCGCGCTGGTAGCCCGTCTCCATCGCGCCCAGCACGCCGCCGCGCTCGCTGATCGCCTCGAACTCCTTGAGCACCGCTTCCTCGACCAAGTCGGTCAGCTCCTCGATGATGAAGCTGCCCTGATTGGGGT
>JALYZH010000325.1 GCA_030948945.1 Gemmatimonadota bacterium
GCCTACGAGGACAAATACGGGCTACGGGGCATTCGCGTACTCTATCTGCGCAACCCGGAGCGCTTGAGAAAGCTGGTCGAGCGCGGAGTTGCCCACGCCAATATCCAGCTCGCAGTGTCCGGGACGAAGCGCGCCGATGCCGATTACAGCCTCGAGGTTCTCGACCGCTTTACGAAGCGACTGCTGCCACTCGCGGAGGACGTCGGTCTGCGCATCCATCGCGCAATCTCCGGCGGTTCAGCGGTGTTGCTCGAAGGTGCTCAAGGATCCCTACTCGACATCGATCACGGCACGTACCCATACGTCACATCCAGCAGTACGACTTCGGGTGGCGCGGCGACAGGCGTCGGCATCGCTCCGAAGGAGCTCGACTCGGTGATAGGGGTGGTGAAGGCCTACACCACCAGAGTGGGGAACGGACCGCTGCCGACTGAATTCGACGAGCCGCTGGGGTCCGAAATACGGCAGCTGGGGAATGAGTTCGGGGCAACGACGGGGCGTCCGCGCAGGTGTGGGTGGTTCGATGGTGTTGTCGTTCGCTACGCAGCACGCGTCAATGGGCTCACGGATCTCGCCGTCACCAAGCTCGACGTTCTCGATACGCTCGATCGCATCGGATTGTGCACGGGCTATGAAGCCGATGGCGAGATGTACGAGGAATTTCCGGCAGATCTGAACGTGCTCGACCGGGCGACTCCGAGGTACGAGTGGTATGAAGGGTGGAAGCGGTCGACCGCCGACGCGCGCGCTCTCACGGAACTGCCGAAGGAGGCGCGCCGCTATCTCGATCGCGTCGAGGCGTTGGTCGAGACGCCAATAACGTACGTGAGCGTCGGCACCAGACGGGACCAGATCATCGGCGTTGAGGGCGCGGTTCCATCCCGCCCCGCCGGCGTCGCGTAGCCACCCGGGCGCGCGATGGCGGAAGATGTTGATATCCTGATCGTGGGCGCGGGCCCATGTGGCCTCGCCGCGGCCATCTCAGCCCAGAACGCGGGGTTCAAACCGCTGGTGCTGGACGCGGAAGTCGTGGTCAGCACGATCGCTGCGTACCCGACCTATGTGCGATTCTTCTCGACGGCAGAGAAGCTGGCGATTGGCGGACTGCCCTTCGTAATCGCTACCGAGAAGCCGAGCAGGCGTGACGCGCTCGCCTATTATCGGACTGCCGTGCTGCACTTCGGCATTCCCGTGCGCCAGCGCGAGAGGGTAACCGCGATACAGGGACGCTCCGGAAATTTCGTCGTCGTGTCCCGAACACAGGGCGGCGAGGAGCGGCGTACAAAAGCAGGCACGGTCGTTGTCGCGACGGGTTATTTCGGGTCTCCGAATCGCCTTGGCGTGCCGGGCGAGGAGCTGCCGCACGTATCGCACGTCTACCGCGAGGGACACGAAGCTTTTCTCCAGGACGCCGTCGTGGTCGGCGGCGGCAACTCGGCGGCCGAGGCCGCGCTCGATCTGTGGCGCTCAGGCGCTAGAGTTACGCTCGTTCATTTCGGCCCCACGTTCGACAAGAAGATCAAGCCATGGGTGCTCCCCGACTTCACCAACCGGGTCAAAGAGGGATTCATTGCAGCGAAGTGGGACAGCAGGGTGAAGACCATCGAGCCCAACGCAATTGTGCTCAATACCGCCCGCGGCGAGGAGCGGCTCAAGGCGGATCGCATCTACGTCATGACCGGTTTTGCGCCCAGCCTGGACCTGTTGCGCGAGACCGGCGTGTCGATCGATCCGGTAACCGGTATCCCCACGCACAACCACGAGACTCTGGAAACCTCGGTGCCGGGAGTCTTCATCGCGGGCGTTGTCGTCGCGGGCTATGACGCCAACAAGGTGTTCATCGAGAACGGACGGTACCATGGCGATCGGATCGTAGCGCGGCTGCTGGGGCAGCGTGCGCCCGCGGAGCCGAAGCTGAGCGCGGAGCTCGACGCGTAGTCGGAGAGTCCCTCGACCACTAGTTTTCCCGAATGGCAAACCACCCCGATGTGATGGAGAAGCTCGTATCGCTGGCCAAGCGGCGCGGGTTCATCTTCCAGTCTTCAGAGATCTACGGCGGCACCGGCTCCGTCTGGGACTACGGTCCGCTCGGAGTCGAGCTGAAGAAGAATCTCAAGGATCGGTGGTGGCACGCGATGGTGCGCGCCCGGAACGACATCGAGGGGCTGGATGCGGCGATTCTCATGCATCCGCGCGTCTGGGAGGCCAGCGGCCACGTCGCCGGCTTCGTCGATCCGCTCGTCGATTGCAAAAACTGCAAGAAGCGCTTTCGCGCCGACGATCTGCGCATCAAGGGGACGCCGGGTACGCCTGACGCGCAGTGTCCCGCTTGCGGCATGAAGGGCACGCTCAGCGAAGCACGCTTGTTCAATCTCATGTTCAAGACTTTCATGGGCCCGGTCGAAGACTCGGCGTCCGTCGTTTACCTGCGGCCGGAGACAGCGCAGGGGATCTACGTGAACTTTCTGAATGTGCAGCAGTCGACGCGACAGAAAGTGCCTTTCGGAATCGCCCAGATAGGAAAAGCGTTCAGGAACGAGATCACGCCGGGCAACTTCATTTTCCGCACTCGCGAGTTCGAGCAGATGGAGATGCAATTCTTCGTCGAGCCTGGGACGGACATGAAGTGGTTCGAGTACTGGAAACAGCGGCGCATGGATTGGCATCGCGGACTTGGACTGGCAGAGAACAGGCTGCAGTTCCACGCCCACACCAAGGAGGAGCTGGCGCACTACGCGCGTGCCGCCTTCGACGTGCAGTTCGACTTCGGCGGAACACTGGGATTTCAGGAGATCGAAGGCGTGCACAACCGCGGTGACTTCGACCTGTCGCAGCATCAGCAGTTTTCGGGAAAGAAACTCGAGTACTTCGACCAGCCGAACAATCGACGCTATCTGCCTTTTGTCGTTGAGACTTCAGCCGGCGCGGATCGCACCGCTCTCGCGGTGCTCGTCAACGGTTATCGGGAAGAGGCGGTAGAGGGAGAGGAGGAAGGACGCACCGTTCTTGGGCTCGATCCGTCCATTGCGCCAATCAAAGCCGGCGTGTTTCCCCTCGTGAAAAAGGATGGGATGCCGGAGATGGCGCACAGGATT
>JALYZH010000349.1 GCA_030948945.1 Gemmatimonadota bacterium
ACCCCCCGCCCGATCTCGTGGTGTTGACTGGTGCCGCAAGTTTGAAGGACCACCGGGTGCAGCGAACGGCAAAGAGAGTTTGGGCGCATACGTTCGATTATGACATCTACTTGAACAATGGGCACCAGGAGCTCGAATTGGGGGAGAGATATGCAGTGTTCCTCGACGAGGATATGGCCTTTCATCTCGATTACGATCACTCCGGAATGAAGCCGCCGACTACTCCGGACAGGTACTACCCGGTGATGAATCGCTTTTTTGAGCGATTCGAGCGCGCTAATGGGATGCGAGTTATCGTTGCAGCGCACCCGCGTTCGCAGTATGAACTGCGTCCCCAGGTCTGGAGCGGGCGTACCGTAATTCAGAACAAAACGGCGCAACTGGTACGCGGTGCGGATTGCGTCCTGGGTCATTCAACCACTTCGCTAAGCTTTGCGGTCTTATGGCGAAAACCGATTCTGTTCCTGTGGAGCAACGACCTCGCTGATAGTTATTTGGGGCCCCATATCGCGCTTCGAAGCAATCTCTTGCAGCGGCCATTGGTGAACGTGGACGAATGTCCCGCGGTCCTTCCGGATCTGGGTGCCTTGCTTGTCGTCGACGATGATGCGTACTCCAGGTACGTGACGGAATTCATAAAATTCCCTGGCTCACCAGATATTCCGGCTTGGCAGATCTTCTCGGAATTCGTCATGCGGAATCTTCACTAGTCTTCTGAATATGGTCCGTATGGCTTACGGCGAACGGCAGGTCGTTTGTGTCGAGGCGCGGCAATTCGAGGGGTGGGTCCGTAACGATGTTTGCGCGCGCCGGACGGGTCGTGAGGCCGATCGAACATCCACGCGCGGAAACAATCGCTAACGTGTCATCGTTGTAAGCTCCAAAGGGGTAGCACATCACCCACGCCCGCGTCGGCGCACCCACCCGCTCCAGAAGTGCCAACGACTGGTCGATCTCGGCCACTTGCCGGTCGAACGGCTCCTTGTCGAGAAAGACGTGCGAATATCCGTGACTTCCGACATACATCCCGTCGTGAACCAGCTCCGCGAGATCCGATTCCGCCATGTACAACTCGTCCGCGAAACTCTTGGGGTCGGCGCTCACATGTGCCGCGAAGAGGGCATCAGCAATCCGCTCCCGCCAAGCCTCCGGTAACGCGTGCTGCAGAAACCGTTTCACAAAGATTACCTCGGGTGGATCGAAGCGGTCGGCGTGGGCGAGGGTGTGGAAGTGTTGCTCGAAGGAGATCCCTGTCTCCCGCGCAAGATCGTGGACTAAGTAGAGTCCGTGCAGTTCCGCTACGAGCTGGGATGGGTCGTCGGTAGCGGCGAGAACGAAATGCACCTTGTTTGCGTCGAGCAACACGCGCTCTACCACGGGTCGCACAGGAGGGAAGAATGACCCCGAGAGTCCACGCGACAACAGTTCCGGAAACACAACCCGAGAGTGGTCACTGTACCCGTCATCGAAAGTGAGCAGGCAGGCATTGGTAGGGAGTGAGTCCCCGCCAGATACTGCTCCGATGACGTCGCTCATCGACACGACCGTGTAACTCGCTTGGATGGCGTCCAGCTGACCGCGAAATCGTTCGGTGCTGAGCCCCTTGATCCGGGGAAATCGGGAACGAGCCAAGTCACGGACATAGTGATACATCACGATCGTGACGTTCGCCATTGGCTAGACAGCTTTCGCTTCGATGACGAAGGAAGAGGAGTAGGGGACAAGCGCGTGATCCGTGATCCGTTGCTCGGAAACCAGTGTGGCAAGGGTCTCGTGTACCCCCTGCAAGTGGGGAGCGTTGATCCGCGACACCGGCAGCGCATGGAAATGGACCGGAAGAATACGCGCAGTCTCGAGGCCGTGTGATTTGAGGCGCTTAATGAGATCGGCTGGCGAGAACTGGTATCGGGTGTCAACTGCGATGCCCGTCGTTGGATGGTGCGTCGGCTGAGGGTAGATGAACTCGAGGCGGCCCAGAGCCTCGACCGCTTCCGACTGGCTCCCTGCCGATTGCAGGATGGTCGCTTCGGTTAGCAGATGGTCAGTTGTTCCGAGCGCCTGTTCAAGCGTCGTGAAGGAATTGAGCGCGTGGAGATTGAATAGCCGATTGCGGGAGCCGAGCGCGAACGCGCCGCCCATTCTGAGTCCGCGGCGAACCATATCGAGAAACTGGCTGAGTTGCGCGAGGGAGATGTATTCGACGAATCCCTGAGCGCTGATAACGTCGTAGGCAGCTGCAGGGATCGGAGTGTCGAATACGCTTTCGGTGCGGAAGGTGGCGAGCGTGCCCGCGCTGCGATTATTCTTTTCGCACTGGGCAATCATTTCAGGAGCGAAGTCTGTACCGGTTGCGCGAATGCCCTGACCCGCTACCTCAATCGCGAGTTGTCCCGTGCCGCAACCAACGTCGAGAAATTCCGAAGCATGAGGGTGTCCCCGGAGGATCTCGTGGACCGCGCGGTGACGGTTCTCGATGACGCTGTACTCAACGCCGGAGGCGTGCCGCTGCCAGTCCACGGCGTGCTGGCCAAAATACTCTCTCGTTTGCGCCTGCTGGCTGGGTGATATGTCGGTCATTCACGTTCTCAGGCAGAGGTCAGTGGAATTCGGGCACTGACGGCAAGTTCGGGTGCGGCCTTGAGTGAAGGAGTCTCCTGGTAGGATCTGAGAGAGTCAACATATACACCATCCCGCACAACTCCTCGCGCGTCTTTTGCAAGTCGGGCACCCTGTCTGCACCCTTAATTTCTACTGGGATGGCAGTCTTCACAACTTCGGGGCACGTATATCCGCCCGCGAATTGCCACACGCACTCACAATCGGAACAACGGCGAGAGGCAATGCCATCTATTTCTCCCCCGCAACCAGACTGTATGCAATCTAATACTGAGCTTACCCCGAGGCATAACTCCGCATGAAAAAATGTGACGGCCTGCATTGTTTAGAGCGTGTTCGCGTTGGTCGAGACTGACAGCCATGTTTAGCAATCTCCTTCAAGAGATTGTTTTGGGTAATCGTGTAAGCCGCATTCGATGATCGATTATCCGCGATTAAATTCTCGCTCGGCGTGATTGAACGCGCTTACACGAAATACGTCGTGGACTATATAAAGCGCCGGCAACTCCGGACAAACGGTGTGGCAGCTATTTGCTGAGTTTCTGCGCGCGAACTATCAGTGATCCGGTGCCGCCCATAAGGATTGGTTGAAGCATGAATAGACTGGTTGCGATACAACAACTGCGCGCGCGACTGCAGACCGGTGGCCGATCGATTGGAAGCTGGATGCAGATCCCGCACGCTTCAGTTGCCGAAATTATGGGGCGGGCTGGCTACGATTGGGTAGCGGCTGATCTGGAGCACGGCGCCATATCGGTCCATCAGCTCCCCGACATATTCCGAGCACTGGAGCTGGGAGGAACGCTCCCGCTGGCGCGGCTTGCCCAAGGCGCTCCCAAAGATTGTAAGCAAGCCTTGGACGCCGGAGCAGGCGGGGTGATAATCCCGAATATAGAAAGTGCACAGCAGCTCATCGATCTCATCGCCGCAAGTCGCTGGCCGCCAGCGGGCTCGCGTGGCGTCGGCTTCTCGCGCGCGAATCTCTTTGGAAAGGACTTCGAGGGCTATCGCGAGGAGGCGCAAGCACCGATTATCGTCGCGATGATTGAAAGCGTGCGTGGCCTCGAAGATATCGAGGCGATCCTGAGCGTGACCGGGCTAGATGCGCTGCTTGTCGGCCCGTATGACCTTTCTGCGTCCATGGGCCTGACAGCGCAATTCGACCATCCGAAATTCGCATCTGCGCTGGATCGAATTCGTGCGAAAGCCGATGAACGGCGCGTTCCATGTGGTGTTCACGTCGTCGCGCCTTCACCTGACCAGATCCAGCTGCGAATCAACGAGGGTTTTCGATTTTTGGCCTATTCTACTGATGCGATTATGTTGAATATTGCGGCAAATCAAGGTTCGATCTTGCTTTGATTGGTACGGTGCACGGGAGTAGACGGCCATTCCCCCAGACGGCGAAGACCCACGACCTTTTCATGCATAAATTGTATCGTCGGGCACAAAGTTGGAGAATGTCTGTTTGCTATCATCCGAGGATCAGTTCCGTGCTATGCTGAAAGAGCGCCTGCTGATAGTTGATGTCGGATCACGTTGGGGGCTTCACAAAAGATGGGAACGGGTATCCGACAGAATCGAGGTTATCGCCTTCGATGCCGACAGCGGAGCGGAAAGCCCTGAAACACCCTATAAGACCGTTTATAAAACCGGCGCACTCTCTGACTCCGAACGTCAGGCAACGCTCTACCTGACGCGAAAACCCGCCTGCTCCTCGCTCTATTCGCCGAATCATGCCCTGCTCGCCCGATTCCCCGAGCCAGAGCGATACGATGTGGTGAAAGAGATTCCCATCCAAACGCGGCCGCTCCGTTCCTTTGGTGTCCACGCCGATTTCCTGAAACTCGATACGCAAGGTTCAGAACTGGAC
>JALYZH010000379.1 GCA_030948945.1 Gemmatimonadota bacterium
TTGTACTGGAGGAGATTGACCGTGTCGAGTGCCGGGAATCCCGCCGGTGGCGTAGCAAAGTTTACGCGATTAGAGCGGTTCTGATAATTTCCCTCATACGATCCGAAAATGTGGATCTTGTCCTTTACGATCGGGCCACCAAAACTCAAAGCAGAAACGGTGCGGTTGTACTTTGGTCTCGTGAAGTTGCCCACGGCTTTGTCGGCGCGCTGAAACGTATCCAGTTGCACCATCGATGCGTTCTGATAGCCGACGAGCGCGTTCCCGCTCCAGACGTTACCGCCTGATTTCGTCGTCGCGGTAATTACCGCGCTCGACGCCTTCTGGTACTCGGCCTTGAAATTCTGTCCGATTACGCGGTATTCCTGAACCGCATTTCGTGGGAACGGATTGCCGCGACTCGCGTCCTGTCCTGCGATACCGCCCTGCGTCAGGTCGTTCTTGAAGCTGGTCCCATCGATGAACATGTTCACGCTCGACGCCGACTGTCCGCCAGCTTGAACGGTCCTGAACTGGCCGTTGACGCGGTCTTCCGTGACCGTGACGCCCGGTGCGAGCTGCGCCAAGTCGAGGAAATTACGACTCGGCGTAGGCAGTTTGGCAATCTGCGCCTGCGTTACGTTGGTTGCACCTTCTGACGTACGGGTTTCTTTTCCCGTCGCTGCGGTCACGACCTGCGTCTCCAGCTGCGCCGCCTGTTGCGCCAAGGCGAAGTCCTGAACCTGAGTGGCTCCGATCTGCACAACGACCGTACGAGTCTGCGGGGCGCTTCCGATTCTGCGTACAGTCACGACATAGGTGCCCGGAACGATTCCGACCAACGTATAAGCGCCGGCGTCGTTCGATTGCGCATTTCGTTGCACACCACTGCTCACGTTTTTGGCGGAAATCTGGGCGCTTCCGATCGGCGCACCGCCCTCCCCGCTCACCGTGCCACGGATCGTGCCGGTCGAGTTCTGCGCGAGGAGGCCACCGCTCGCAAAACACACCAGCGCGAGCAGGCTCGCTACCCATCGACAGAAACGGTGAAGATTGATCTCGCTTCTATTCATTTACATCTCCTGTTGTTGTTGTCCCGCTGAATTCAATGACCTGATTGCTTCAAATTGCGATGAGCTCTCTGGCGAGGACCTGTGGGGGCGGCCGCTCCGCCGACTCTCCGCCGGTCGAGCCTCGGATGACCAGCTCCGTCAACACCCGCTCACGCCGGCGGGGATGATCGTTCTTGTGCGTCACGCCGTGCAGCAGCATCTCCACGGCTCTTTCTCCCAGCTCGCAGATCGGCACGTGCACGGACGAAAGCGGCGGATCCATGTAGCGCGCGAGCGGGATGTCGTCGAAACCGGCGACGGCCATCTCGTCGGGCACACGCACGCCCGATTCACGAAGTGCGCTCAGTGCGCCGATCGCCATCGCGTCATTCCCCGCGAAGATCGCCGTCGGACGATTCCGCATCGCCAGCAGCTCGATTGCCGCGGCGTAGCCCGCGGCTTCCATGAAATTGCCTTCACGCTCGAGCGATGCTTCGGGTGAAATTCCAGCGTCGCGCAGCGCAATTCGATAACCACGCAGCCGCTCCGTCGCGTCGTAGTTGCGGGGCGAGCCCTTGATGATCGCGATTCGCCTGTGCCCGAGCTTCACGAGGTGCGTCACCATCTCTCGCGCGCCGCGACAGTTCTGAATGGTGAGCGAGTCCAACTCGTTTCCCTTGGAAACCGAGCAAAGCAGCACCACAGGTATCGTGCTAGGGAGGTTGAGCAGAGAATCGGCGTCGAGATGCGGCGACAGCACGACCACTCCGTCCACCCGTCCGCGCATCGCCCGCATCGCGGTCTCGATTTCGTGTTTATCGGCGTAGGCCCGCGAGATCAGCAGATGGAACCCGTGCCGCTGCGCGGTGCTGTCCATGCCTCGAATGACTTCGGAAAAAAATTCGCCATACAAGTCGGGAAGAAGGACACCGAGGGTTTCGGTCTTGCTCGTAATGAGGCTGCGCGCGCCATTGTGGGGCACGTAGCGCATCCTGCCGGCGACCTCGCGAATGAGCCGCCCCGTCTCTTCACTTACGGGTCCGCTGCCGTTGAGAACTCTGGATACGGTGGCAACGGACATGTTTGCTTCACGAGCGACATCCTTGATCGTGACCATTCTCCTCGCGGGCTACTGGCCGATCTTCACTCCCACGTAACAAATATGTAATCGTTTACATAGAGGGCGCCAGAGACAAGTTTGTGCGACGCCGGCACGCGGGCTTTTGCGGGCTCCCTTCCCCCGTCGCAGCGGCGCGTTGAACTTTCGCGGGTGAATTACCACCATATTGTCCGATTCATTACCCTGGCCGCTCTTGCCCCGCTGGCCGGTTGTCGTCAGGTCGGCCC
>JALYZH010000383.1 GCA_030948945.1 Gemmatimonadota bacterium
AGTCCATCCAGCTTGTCCGCGAGGTCCAGTATCAGCCGCTCGGCTTTCTTTCTTCCTACGCGTGGGACGCTCTGAAGTGTGGGGATGTCCTTCTCCCTGATCGCGCGAATGAGCCTCGTGGCCGACAGGGCCGACAACATCCCGAGAGCGAGGGAGGGGCCAACGCCATTCGCGGTGAGGAGCTTCTCGAACAACTTCTTTTCGAATATGCTCACGAACCCGAATAGCTGCCAGGAATCCTCCTTCACGACGAGCGACGTGTGGAGCTTCACATCCTCGCCCGTGCGCGGAAGCGTCTCGTAGACGCTCAGCGGAATCTTCAGTTCGTACCCCACGCCTCCACTCGTCATCACTTCGAGGAAGTCGAGGTCCTTCGCGGTCAGCTTTCCCTCGATCAGCGCGATCAACGGACAGAAAACCTGATTGGCTCGATCTTCGGAAGATCGGGCGCGAGCGCGAAGGCGAGCGCCGCCGCGACTCCGTCGGCCGCGTCGGTCGGCTGCGGTGCCGATTTCAATCTCAGTAGTCGCATTACCATGAATTGCACCTGGAGTTTCGTCGCCGCACCGGTACCCGCCACCGCCTTCTTGATCTCGGACGGTGGATATTCGTGGATCTCGATGCCCGCCTGCGCCGCCGCGAGCAGTATCACTCCCCGGGCATGGCCGAGCACCATGGTAGTGCGGACGTTGCGGGCGTAGAAGATGTCTTCGATGGAAAGAACCGTCGGCTTGTGGCGGCGAATGAGCTCGACCACTCCGTCGTGGATCTCTGCCAGTCGTTGCGGAAGCGCATCGCGCGGCTTGGTGCGGATCACGCCGCATTCCACCAGTGTCAGCGGGTTGCGCCCTTCCTTGCGAACTATGCCATAACCTGTGACCGCGGTGCCCGGATCGATTCCAAGGACCACGACGGGTCCGGACTCACGCACCGGTCATCTGCTCGACGTCCATGTCGAAGTTCGCCGAGACCTTCTGAACGTCGTCCAGCTCCTCCAGCTCCTCGAGCAGCTTTATCACCGATTCCGCGTTCTTTCCCGCGACGTGCACCGTGCTCTTGGGAATGAAAGCGACTTCCGCTTCGACGATCGCGAATCCCGCCTTTTCCAGGCCGGCCTGAACGTTGTGCAGCAGGTGCGGATCGGTCGTCACGGTGTACTGCTCGCCCTCAGCGGCGAAATCCTCGGCGCCGGCGTCGAGCGCTGCTTCCATCGCTGCATCCTCTTCGTACTTCGTCGCATCGAGGTAGATCTGTCCCTTGCGATCGAACAGGTACGACACCGAATGCGGCGGGCCGAGGTTCCCGCCGAGTCGCGTGAGCTTGTGCCGGATCTCGGCGACGGTGCGGGTGGGATTGTCGCTCAAAGCCGAGATCAGGATCGCCACGCCGCCAGGTCCGTAGCCTTCGTACGTGACTTCGGTGTAGTGAACTCCCTCGATCTCGCCCGTCCCCTTCTTGATCGCGCGCTCGATGTTCTCTTTCGGCATCGACTTGGCCTTCGCCGCATCTATCGCGGTTCGAAGTCGAGGATTGTGCGCAGGATCGCCGCCGGCGAGCTTCGCCGCCATCGTGATTTCACGAATGAGCTTCGTGAACTGGGCGCCCCGCTTGGCGTCGGTCGCCGCCTTGTAGTGCTTGATCTGCTTCCACTTGCTATGGCCGGCCATAATCAGCTCGGTTGAGATTGTGTGACTGTATGCCGCGCGTGTCCCGCAGTGGGAGACGCCGCCAGCTCCTGCACCACCGTATTGAGCTCCACGCGTGATGCCTCATCTAACTGCCCCACGGCTGCTTTCACAAGATCCTCGAAAGCGACCGCGCAACGCACCCGATCATGCCCCATCAGGGCGCCCAATATGCCGAACGCCGTCGACCTGATTCCGCTGGGCACCGCCAGCGACGACAGCCACTGCTTCGTGTGCTCGGTGCGTTCCAGAGTGAGGTCGCGGGACATCTCGTAGGGAGGGAGAATTCCCGCGCACAGCCGTCCGAGCTGGAGGCAAGCCACCAGGGTCTCGCGGTCTCCACCCAAGGATGCCCGGCCCGACAGCGCCGCGAGAGAGCGAAATCGAAAAGCGGGGGTAGCAAGAGTGTAACGAGGTGGCTGGCCGATCACTCTCCGAATCTAGGCACGGACTCACCCCTCGGCTACATTCCGACCATATGGCCGTTCCGGT
>JALYZH010000108.1 GCA_030948945.1 Gemmatimonadota bacterium
AGCGACTGTGATGTCGCTCGCGCTTCGTCCAAAGCAGCCGTGTCGTGGACACGGCTGTCTCGGGCGTCAGCCGCAGGCCAATCTTACGCGCGCCGCGTCACGGGGCATGTAGACGGCGAGTGCGCTCGCCTTTTGTGTCGCGGACTTGGTGCCCACAGCTTCACCGAGGATCTTGACCGTCGACTTGGACTGCGTAACCGGGTTAACGATTACCGCATTGGCGCCGACCTTCGCCGCTCCATTTCGAATCTGCGTCTGGAGTTGGTTATCCGTGGTCCAGACCGAGTTACCCGACGCTTCGATCCAGGCAAGCTCGTAGTAGTCGTACGGGACGTCCGCGCGGCTATTGTACACGGCGATTGCGTTTGCGCACGTGGCCGGCCGGCTGACGGAAGGGTTGATGTCCGTGGTCGTCTTCTTGACGCCCGCGCACGCCGAGCCCACAGCGAGGACAGAAGCGAGCGCGATTCCCTTGAGAGTGGTTCCGTTCATGATTACTCCCTGCGATTGCCTGGGTGGAGGACCCCGTTTCCTCGGGGCCGCACCACCTCATTTGCAAGGGAGAGGCCGCGCTATGTCACAAACTTGCCGCATTTAGCGGAACCAGAGAGTGATGCCGGGACGGATTTGCATCGCGTGGGATTGGTCACGCGTCAGCCCCAGTGAAAACCGGGATCCACGCATGAACGAATGAGCGATACCCACAGTTCCGAAAATTTGATCGCCCGAGGCCTCCGGAACTACTGGTGCTCCCGGAGCCGTTACTGCGCCCTCGCCGCCGCCTGCCGCGGTTGATGCGAGCACTTCACCGTACAGCGATGTGGCCGGCGAAAGCGCGAATTCCGTGGCCAAAGCGCCCATTATCCGATTGCTGAGAGAGATACCTGCCGGCGATCCGACGACGGTGTACCCGACATTGGCATGTGTGTCGAATCGACCAAAGCGTTTGCTCGCAATGAGGTAAGCGGCGTGATCGGCCTTGCCGGTGCCGATCAGTGTGTTCTTTGCGGTAGGTATCTTCTCTTCGAGAGCGAACGCGAACGCCGGCATCCGCCCGGACTCATCCCGAAGCAGATAGTTCGCGGTAATTTCGATGTCTCCAAATCCTGTCGCAGATCCGGCTCCCACTTCCGATTTAATGGCCGTGTAGGCCACTGGCTCGACGAGCAGCCCGAGCCGGTTCGTGATCCCGAGCTCGAACGCAAAAGGTATCGCGGTCTCATCGCCCTCGCGGGATTGTTGGAATTCGTAACCAGCTCCAACCTCGAGCTCACCTTTGTGCAGTGGGCGCGCAGTCTCCGTCTCGAAGATCTGAGCTCTCACAGACAGCGGCAAAAGAGCCATGCATATCAGCACGACAGCTGTCACTAGCCGCTGCGAACAATAATTGCCTTTTTTCAACCCAATCTCCGAAAGTCGTTTGAGCCGTACCTCACACAAGGTACAACCACCCCCTGTCACCTAAATGACAAGTTCACACGAGCTACCGATACGATCCGTGCGCGCTCTCGGTGGCAACACTGATTGTGCGCTTCGCGTTAAGGTAGCGCGAACGCAATGACGCTGGCTCCCCGGCCCGCCATGGTGTCGCCTCCGACTGCTATGACGATGTACTGCTTTCCGGTGCTCGACAACGTATAGGTCATCGGGGTTGCCTTGGCACGGGCGGGGAGTTCGGTGCGCCAGAGCTCCGCTCCAGTCTCTGTATCGAACGCCCGCAACACGTGATCAGAGGTTCCGCTGATGAAGACGAGACCGGTCGTCGTAGTGATCGCTCCACCCATTACACTGGTGCCCCAATTTTTCGCGTCCTTCGGAACCGATCCCGGAAAGTCCTCCGCCATCAGAGAGGAAGGATCGCCCAGTGGCACCTCCCACTTTTTCGTCCCGCTGTTCAAGTCGATGGCAACCAGCGCCGCCCAGGGCGTGGGCGCACACACATAGCCACGCGCAGACTCGAGTCGCCTCCGCCGCATAACGTACGGAGTGCCCGTCATGCCCGTGTATTCCCAATCCCTCTCGTTCGCGGTGGAGTCGTACTTCGCACGCGGGATCAATTGTACCGCGGCAGCAAAACGGTTCACCGGAACGATTACGAGATTTCGTAGCGGGTCGTATGTCACGCCACCCCATTGCGGCCCGCCCACATTCGATGGAATGACGAGAGATCCTTCGAGGCTCGGCGGCGTGTAGGCACCCTCGTAGCGAAGCGGCGCCATCAGCTTTCGACACGAGGCTCGCTCGGGCTCCGTGACTCCAACGACGCTGTCGCGGTTGAGCACTATTGGACTAAGTGAAGGAAGCGCGCTGAAAGGCTGAGTCGCCGAGGACTGCTCCCCCGGCACGGAGCTTCTAGGCACTGCGCGCTCAGTGACAGGAAAGAGAGGAGCTCCGGTTTCTTCATCGAGCACGTAGAGCTGCGCGGTCTTACCGGTTTGAATCACCGCGCGAATGGGACTGCGCCCACGACGTATCGTCGCAACGGTCGGGGGCGCGGCGACGTCGTAATCCCACAGGTCGTGGTGAACGAGCTGGAACGACCAGGCCAGCTTGCCGGTGACCGCGTGCAGCGCGACCACGGAGTTGGCATATCGGTTGTCGCCCAATCGTTCCCCACCATAGTAGTCCGTGCTCGCGCTGCCCGTTGGCGCGAAGACCAGTGCGCGAGCGGTGTCGACAGTGATGACCGACCACGCGTTGGCGGCGCCGGTCCTGTGAGCACGTGGTCCCACCCAGGTGCGCCACGCCGGATCAGTCGAGTCCTGGGGAACCGGATCCCAGCTCCAGACCACGCTGCCGGACCAGGCGTCGAAAGCTCGAATGGCACCGCTCGGCGCATCGATGCGATTGTTGTCGGCGACTCCCGAACCCACGATCACCAAACCGCCGATGACAGCGGGCGGCGAGGTCTCGAAATACTCTCCTTTGTATTCCGGAGCATTGCGAAGTCCAACTGTGAGATCCACGGTCCCTGCGTGACCGAACCCGGCGCACGGCTTCCCATCCTTGGCGTCGAGCGCAATCAAACGTGCATCGATCGTCGCGATGAAGATTCTCCGGCGGCACGCCGAGGTGGGAGGAGTCTTCGAGTCGAGCCACGTGGACACTCCGCGATTCGCGAAGTCCCCGTAGTCACCGCTCTGATCGA
>JALYZH010000025.1 GCA_030948945.1 Gemmatimonadota bacterium
CGCGTTCACACGGTGAACACCGATGTTCCATCCCCATTTGCGGCGAGCCTGCAATTCGGGTTCGTAATGGACTGGTTGTATGGCGACGACACACCTCGTGCGGAACAAAGGGCCGCATTGCTGTCGCTCGATCGCGCGCTGCTCGATGAAGTGATGGGTGGTGAAGGCAGCGACGACATCACTACTGAAGCAATCGAGCAGACGCTTGCAGAGAGACGAGGCACTACAGCGGGACGGAGGGCGCGGACAGACGACGAGCTCGCGCATCTGATCGACAGGGCTGGCGACCTGACGGGGGAAGAGGTCAGATCCCGCGTGGCAACTCCAGACGAAGGCGTTCGCGGCGATCCTTTCGCGGATCTTCTTTCCAGCCGCCGCGCAGTCGCGATCCAGTTGGGCGCAGAGGGAGCCAGAGAATGGCGTTTCATCCTTACGGAGACATATCCGCGATATGTCTCCGCGTTCGGTGCGCAGCAGGTATCACGGGTGCGCCAGGGCGCGGAGCTGATCGAGCAGGACGCCGCCACTGCGATTCCGGATCCGCTGCTTCATCCTTCGATAAACGCATCCGTCGCCCGTAGGGAGATCCTCGCGCGATTTCTGACGCAGGCCGGCCCCGTGACAGTGCAGGAAATTTACGACCGCTATGGATGGTCGCGTGAGTGGATCGAGTCCCGACTCACCGAGTGGGAACGAACCGGAAAGCTGATTCGCGGAAAATTCCGTCGTGAGCTGCAGGACATTGAATGGTGCTCGCGTCGGGTCGTGGAGATCGGGCGCAGGCGGGCACTCGCCGCGCTCAGAAAGCAGATCGAGGCGGTCGAGCTCACGTACTTTGCCGCCTTCATGCAGCGCTGGCAGCACCTCGATGAGCGCGACCGACTCGAAGGAGAGGCGGGAACCGCCACAGCAGTCCGCCAGCTATACGGTATCGCCCGTCCGCCCCTTGCCTGGGACCGCGATTATCTCCGTGCGAGGGTGAAGGCGTACGACCCCACATCGCTCTCACAATTCAGCGCGTCTGGCGAGCCGGTGTGGGTGGGCGAGGGAAACTACGATCCGGAGTCAGGCGCCATTCCCCTCGCGCGCGTCCGTTTCTTCGAGCGGGGCAAAGGCGCGGTGTGGCTGCCGGACGAACAGGACTCCGTGCTCAGCGAGAACGCGGAAAAAGTGCGCACGACCATTGCAGCGGAAGGCGCATCCTTCCTCGGTGACATACAGGCATTCACAGGACTCACGATGCTGGCCGTTCGTGAAGCGATCCGTGAGCTGGTGGCGTGGGGACTCGTCACGAACGACACGGTGGAGGCTCTTCGCGAGGTCGGTCGATGGAAACCGATGACGCCGCGCACTGGCCCAGATCCAACGAGCTGGCTTCCGGCCGACTATACGCCCTCTGCCAATCGGAGAATAGTTCAGCGCCGCCCCAACCTGCGCCGCCTTCCCAAATGGAGGCGTCCTGACCGGCCAGGAGCAGCACCGAGTGGTTGGAGTGGGCGCTGGTCGCTAGTGCGCAGGCGGGGAACTCTCGGCCCGGACCTGCCGGAAGAAGAAAGAGCCGAGCGAATCGCCCGTCAGTGGCTGGCGCGTTACGGAATTGTCTCGCGGGACTGGTGGCGTCGCGAGCGGCCCCCGGTGCCGTGGAGGTCGATCTATCGCGAGCTCAAACGTCTCGAATTTCGTGGAGAGGTGCGACGGGGCTATTTCGTGAAAGGACTCGGTGGCGCCCAGTTCGCGATGCCGGATGCAGTGGAGTGGCTCCGCGCTGTAGCGACGGAAAGCGAGACTTCAGCGAGCTTCGTGGTAATGGCAGCGAGCGATCCCGCCAACGTGTACAATCTGCGGCTGGAGCTAGTGGATCGCGACCCATTGTCGAGACCACGAGGGTCGGGAGCCCTGCTGGTGATGCGTGGCGGCCGCGTTGCGATCGCTGTCGAGGGACGAGGCCGGCGCTTCACTGTCGCGGACTGGCTGACACCGGAGGAAGCAGCCGCGGCAAAAAAGGCACTGCTCGAGCATTTGCGCGGTGAGCGGTCAGCGCGCTACGTGATGTAGGTCTCTCAGCGAATGTCTGCGCGCCCCAGAGCAGCGCGGACAGCCTCACGCATCGCGATCACCGCCTCTTCGCGAGCGGCCGGTGAATCCTCACGCACGTGGAGCTCAATGCCATCGACGACTGGGAGCCGGTGCCAGCGGAGCGCAATGTCGTCGTCGTGGGCGACTGCTTCGTCCGCTCCGGAACCAAGGGCCGGAGCAAGTGACAGCGCGATCTTTCGCTCGAGCGCGTCGCCGGTGACGTCACGCATCTCACCGCGAATGGTATCGAGGCTCTGTCCCTCGCGCTGGCGAATCTTGATCGACAGCAACTGAAGCAAGTGGCGATATCCGTAGGTCGCGCCGGTGCCAGTTCCCTCTGGTCGGTCCAGTAATCCGCCAGCTACGTAGAATCGAACAGCGCGCGCACTTGGCGCTGCGCGCGCGGAGGCATTCGTCGGTCTGACTCCTGCCGCGTCTACAAGAGCTGTTGCGTGTGCGGCAAGTCCGCGGGCGTTCCAGGGAGCGTGTTTACCGTGGGCGCGGAGGAGAGCGACAGGCGATTCAGCCATGTGGATAGGATAACATTAAAGTCTTCTGCTCGCTCGTCGTGAGGAAGATCGCCAGCGGGAGAGAGAACGGAGATTTCAAAATCGCGTTTC
>JALYZH010000039.1 GCA_030948945.1 Gemmatimonadota bacterium
CAGATGAAGGGCATACTCATAGTCGACCACGGCTCCGTGAAGAGCGAGGCGAACGACATGCTTCAAGGCATGGCGGACCTGATCCAGACGATGGCCGGATCGGAGGTCGTCGTGCGGATTGCTCACATGGACCTGGCCGACCCAGACATCGCGGCAGGATTCGCGAGCTGCGTCCAGGCTGGCGCCACCGATGTCACGATTTTCCCATACATGCTTTCACCAGGCAGGCATTCGACAACGGACATTCCTCGTCTGGTCGCAGCAGCCGCCCGTGCGTTTCCGGAGGTGAAGTTCACAGTGACGCCGGCATTCGGACTGCACGAGAAACTGGCAGAGGTGGTTCTCGAGAGAGCAGGCGTTGGCGCTCATGCAAACTGACACCAGCTCTTCGCCTTCCGCGCTGACACTCCTCTCC
Source organism: Gemmatimonadota bacterium (assembly GCA_030948945.1). Next base: position 416 of record JALYZH010000039.1, read on the forward strand.
GAGGAGGAGGTCATGTTCCGTGACGCCGTGGCAGCGTTCGCCGCAGAGGAAGTCGGACCGCGCGTCGCGGAAATGGAGAAAGCGGGCAGGATCGATCCGGTTCTTCTCCCCAAGTATTTCGAGCTCGGTCTCATGGGTATCGAAGTTCCCGAGAAGTACGGGGGAGCCGCCGGCACGCTCTTCATGGTCACGCTTGCCGTCGAAGAGATCAGCAAGGTCGACGCGGCCGCGGCGATTGTCTGCGACGTCCAGAATACGCTCGTCAACTACCCGATCTCCGCATACGGGACAGAGGCGCAGAAGTCCAAGTATTTGCCGATGCTTAATTCCGAAGTGATCGGCGCATACGCGTTATCGGAGTCGGGCTCCGGTTCTGACGCGTTCGGACTCGCGACCAGAGCGGAAAGGCGTGGCGATCGCTGGATCCTGAAGGGTCAGAAGCTCTGGATTACCAACGGCGCCGAGGCGGGTGTCTTCGTCGTGTTCGCGAACGCTGATCCGGTCGCGGGCTACCGCGGCATCACCGCATTCATTGTCGAGCGCGATTTCAAGGGATTTTCCGTCGGCAAGAAAGAGGACAAGCTCGGCATCCGCGCATCGAGCACGACCGAGCTTCTGTTGGATGACTGCGAAGTGCCCGAAGAAAACGTGCTGGGCCCAGTTGGCCAAGGCTACAAGATCGCCATCAATACCTTGAACGAAGGCCGCATCGGAATCGGCGCGCAGATGATCGGCGTGGCGCAAGGCGCGCTCAATGCGACGATCAAGTATCTAGGCGAGCGCAAACAGTTTGGAAAGCCGCTCTCCGATTTCAGGCCATTCAGTTCCAGGTCGCACAGGCAGCGACTGATCTAGAGGCCGCGAGGCTCATGGTCTACAACGCAGCGCGGCTCAAGGACGCGGGCAAGGACATCGCCCGCGAAGGCGCGATGGCCAAGCTCTTCTCCTCACAGGTCTGCGAGCGCGTCACATCTCTCTGCGTCGACCTGTTTGGCGGCTATGGCTACACGAAGGATTACCCCGTCGAGAAGTTCTATCGCGATGCCAAGATCGGAACGATCTACGAGGGGACGTCGAACATGCAGCTCCAGACGATCGCCAAGGCGGTGCTGAAGTAGCCTAAGGCCGGGTCGTCCCGCGCAGAATTCCTTCCCTCACCCTCCGCGCCTTGACGGAAGGTCGTGGATTCTCGATCAGTCGCGCCATGACTCGCGGCACGAAGTGAAGGCGCGCTGTGAGTGTCACCTCACGACCGTCTCTGCGCACCAGAACGGGGAGAGGAGATCCGTCCGGGGATCGTGCGTACCTTGCCCGAAACTTCGCTGACCACGCGGGATCATCCGCGCTGATGCCGCCCACAGCAAGCAGGAGATCGCCGCGCTGGACTCCAGCCGCGTCGGCCGCGCTACCGGGCACGACCTCGGTCACATGGAGGCCTGTGCTGTCGAGCACCGATCCGATTCCAAGGCGCGGCTCCTTGATAGTGTCACGCGCGATTCGCATTCCGGCGAGCGGCAGCACGTCATCCCACGGATACGGCTCCCGTCCGTCGATGTAGCGAGCGTAGAAATCGGTGAATGATTTTCCGTTCGCCGCCCGGCTGACCGCGCTCCACCATTCATCAGATGTAAACCCGCGATTGTTCTTGTAGTCTGTGTTGTACAGCTCGCGCATGACGTCATCGAGAGAGCGTCTGTTGTCCGATGCGTCGCGAATGATGATGTCGAGGAGGAGCCCGGCGAGCGATCCCTTGGGGTAATAGATGTATTCCGTTCCGTCGCGGGGATGTATCCACGTCGACAGCGATGCGTCCTCGAGCGCGGTCGGAGGAAGCGCAGCGACCTGCGAAATCTTGTCCCACGTCGCGGCATAGAATCCGGCCGCACTCATCACACCGCCCCGTACCTCGGCGAGATCGGCGTAGTAGTCAGTGATCCCTTCGCTGATCCACAGCAACGGCGTCGGCTGCTCTTGATCGTACCTGTATGGCCAGAGCTCGCTTGGCCGCAGGCGCTTCACGTTCCACGCGTGGAAGATCTCGTGCGCGTACAGCGACGACGGCGTGCTGCCGATCATTTCCGGACCAAACACGTCGACGTGAGAGTTCTGATGCTCGAGCCCTGACCCGCCACCGTAGGAAGGATCGGAGATTTGGAGGATGCTGTAGGTGGTCCATGGCACCTCGCCGAACACCCTTGCCTCCGCCGGTATGACGCGCTTGAGCGATTCCCAGACCGCGATTCTGGCTCCGTCAGTGACGCTTCCTGACGGATAGGTGGCAAACCGGACCCAGCTTCCCGATATCTGCGTGCTGTCCATGTCGAACTGCCCAACGAAGAAAGGCATGTCGACCAGATCGTGATAGTTCGAGGCCGCGAACCGGCGCGCCCCCGCTGATGTCATGCCGGTTGCGATCTTCCAGCCTGTCTCCGTGTTGACGCTGACACTCGCCGGGAAGTCGAATCCCCTTCCCTCCGGGTAGAGGAAAAGGTTCGTCCCGTTAAAAAGCAGAAAATCGGGACGCGACCAGCTGTGTGCATTGTCCAGAGTGTCCGCCTTATAGTCGAACCGCACGGTGACTTCGCCCGCGCCCCGCGGGCGAATCCGCCAGGTATCCGGATCGAGTTTGTCCCAGCTGAGCGAGTTGCCCGCTTCTTCGGCAGAGAAGTTGGAGATGTTGCGCGCAAAGTTGGATATCTCGTAGGCGCCGGGCGTCCAGGCAGGCAGCGAC
>JALYZH010000049.1 GCA_030948945.1 Gemmatimonadota bacterium
TGATGATGGTGAAAACCATCCCGATACCCGAGAAGATGGCGCCGGCGACGAAGTAGGGCGGGAAGATCGTCGTGTGCCACCCGGGTGTCAGCGCCATCGCGAAGTCGAAGGACACCACCGAGTGCACTGACAGAACGAGCGGAGTCGAGAAGGCGGCGAGGAACAGGTACGCCCGCGCAAAGTGGCGCCACTCGTTATCGGTGTTGCGCCACCCGAGCGATAGCACGCGGAAGATCCGCTTTCTGATCGGACTGATGTTCTCGCGATCGCGCAGGACGGCGATGTCGGGAATCAGCCCGATGTACAGAAACGTGCTCGACACCGTGAGGTAGGTGAGGATCGCGAAAACGTCCCACACCAGCGGGCTCTTGAACTGCGGCCAGATGTACCGCCAGTTGGGATACGGGATCAGCCAGAAGAATTTCCACGGCCGGCCGAGGTGCAGAATCGGGAACAGTCCCGCCGTCATGACCGCGAACACGGTCATGGCTTCCGCGCAGCGATAGATCGTCGTGCGGAACCCGGCCCGGAAGAGATAGAGGATCGCCGAGATCAGCGTTCCGGCGTGGCCGATACCGACCCAGAAGACGAAGGTGATGATGTACACGCCCCACATCACCGGCGGGTTGTATCCCGCGACGCCGAGTCCGCTGTAGATCTGGTACATCCACGCCGCGATGCCGATCAACAGGAAGAGCACGGCGACACCGAGTCCGATGAACCATGCGACCGTCGGGTGGAGAGTGCCGACAATCTCGCGATCGACCTGCTCGTAATCCTTCACCGCCGGCAGCTGTACGTCTGCCGTCGCGATGTTCGGCCTTCGTGGCTCGTCGCGCGCGGGTACGGGCTGCGAGAGAGTTGCCATGGCTATGCGCCCCCCGTTCGGGATGGCGCCGGATGCGAAACTTTTTTCAGATACACGACTGCCGTGTAGGTATTCAGCTCTTCGAACACGTGGTACGCCCTCGCGTCCTTCGCGAGCTGCGTCACTGTCCAGCTCTCGTCAGCGGCATCACCGAACACGATTGCCCGCGACGGACACGATGCTGCGCAGGCAGTCGTGAACTCGTCAGGCTTGAGCGCCCGCTTCTCGGCAGTCGCGCGATTCTCCGCCTCACGGATTCTCTGAACGCAGAAAGTGCACTTCTCCATCACGCCCTTTCCGCGGACAGTCACGTCGGGATTGAGCTGCCAGTTCAGCGGCTCGGGAAACGCGTACTGCGGCCTCGCCGGCTCGCCGTAACCGAACCAGTTGAAGTAGCGGACCTTGTAAGGACAGTTGTTCGAGCAGTAGCGCGTACCGACACAACGGTTGTAGACCTGGACGTTTAGTCCGTCAGGCGAGTGGTACGTCGCGTACACAGGACAGACGGGCTCGCACGGCGCATTGCCGCAGTGCTGGCACATCATCGGCACGAAGCGAGCGTCGAAATCGGCACCGCCGTCTTCCCCGCCTTCGTAGTAACGCTCGATGCGAATCCAGGCCATCTCGCGGCTGCGGAGAATGTTCGCTCCAAATCCGGTTCGATCCGGGAGCACCTTGCCCGTCTGCCAATCGGCGCCCACAGTCGGAATGTTGTTCTCCGCGTAGCAGGCGCTCACGCACGCCGCGCATCCGGTGCAACGCGAAAGATCGACGGTCATCGCCCAGCGACGCTTGGCCATGCCGCTCCAGTGATTCGGATCGTACATGCCGTTGTCCTTCGACTTCGGATCACCCTGTTCGCCCTGCGCGTCGTTGGCCACGGGAGACCGCAGACCGGGGAGGAATTGGTGCGGCGCGTCACCGGGCATTTCCTCACCGTGCGCCGCGCCGCCCTCAGGACGCTCGCCAGCGGGCACTTCCGGTCCACCGTTCTCCGCAACTTCCGTCGCGTGCGCAGCGCCGGCATCGTGGCCAGGCCTTCCTGCCTTGAGATCGGCGATCGCGATCGCCTGACCGATGCCGCGCCCGTGCTGGCGCGCTGATCCTTCAGTGGTGACGATGTGGGAGCTGCCCCCCGCCTTCGACACGCTAGCCTTGGTCGAAACGAACACGACTCCCCCCGCTCGGTCCTCCGCCAGCGGCAGAATCTCGAGCGGATTGAATCCGGCCTTCGCGTATCTGCCCGCGTGCGTGTGGCCTCGGCCCGTCCCGATGGCGACGGTGTCGCGCTGAGTTCCCAAATAGCGGAGCACCGGGAGCGTGACAGTGCCCGCCGATGTCTGTATCGCGACGAGATCACCGTTCTCCAATCCCATCTTTTCAGCGGTCACCGGATTCATCTCGGCGACGGTTTGCCAGCAGATCTTCGTGACAGGATCTGGAATTTCCTGGAGCCACGGTTTGTTGGCCCCTCGTCCATCGCCGATGAACGGGTGCGGATACACGACGAGATACATGTTGCCGCTGGACTGCTCGATCGGTTGGGCCGCGCGCACCGGTGGAACGGGACGCGCGGTGGTGGGCTCGCCGAGCGAGCCTGACACAATGCCGCGTGGAAGAGCGGCGGCGAGCCCCGCGGCTCCTCCCGGAAAGCGGCTGATCAACCAGCTGCGATAGTCGGGGGCTGGATAGCGCGCCGCGCTTCCCGGATCCTTTTTCGCCGCGACAATGAGCACGTCGGAAGTCGCGCGGGTATCGAACACCGGATCCATCGTCGGCTGCTGCAGTGAAATCGTTCCGCGAACCGGCTCAGCGTCGCCCCACTGCTCGAGCGCGTGATGATCGGGAAGGATCAGATCCGCCAGCTCGGACGTTTCATCCGGATAGCTGGAGAAGCTCACCTTGAATGGAACTTTGGCCATGGCCGCGGCGAATCCCACCGCCTTCTGAAGCGAGAACGCCGGATTCGCACCGCGCACCATCAACATCGAGACGCCGCCCGAGTTCATCCGCTCGGCAAGTGCCCGCAGCTCCGCGGGCGAAGCCATGCGATCGAAGCCCAGGTAGCCCTCGTTCGGTTTGATCGTGACCCCAACATTTCCGCGGGACTGATTGAGCGCATTCGCGGCGAGCGCGACTTCCAGACCGTCGGCTCCGCCACCGCCGGCGATCACCATGCCTGGTGAGGTCGCGGCGAATTCGCGGGCGAACGCGTCTAGCACAGAGGCAGCGACACCGGTCGCTTGAGATGCTGCTGCGCTCGGGAGCTGTCCCTGAAGCAGTCGCAGGATTGCCATCTCGCTGCCCGGCTTGCAATCGATCCACTGGTCCGCGTTGAGACCGGTCAGCGAGCGACGCGGGCCCACATAAATCAGTCTCGGCGCTCTCTCGTGATCGGCGCGCGCGTCTGCGAAGTCGAGCTGCTGCGGAACCATCGCGCCCCAGCTGTCGAGGAAATCCGCTCCAATCGAGACAACGAGGCGAGCAGCGCGGAAATCGAGCTTGGGCCACGCCACACCATAGCTCTGGCGGTTCGCTGCGATGGCTGCATGATCCGCTTCTGCATCGTAACTGAGGTGCACCGGCATCCCGAAGCCCGCGAGCCAGGTGTCGAGGAAACCGGGAAAGCTCCCTGACTCGTGCTGATTGATGAACACGGCGGTCCCCGCACCACCGCGGCTCCGCGTCTCCCCGAGTTTCTGCGCGAAGATCTGGAGCGCCTCATCCCACGTTATGGCCTGGAGGCCTCCGTTCCGGCGAACCATGGGTCCGCGATAACGGTCGGGATTGTAGAGGCCCTGCAGCGCCGCCTGTCCGCGAGCGCAAAGTGCGCCGCGGTTGACAGGGTGCTCCGGATTGCCTTCGAGTTTTATCGTGCGCCCGTCGCGCGTCTCGGCGATGACGCCGCAGGCTACGGAGCATTCGCGACAGGTGGTCGCGTAGTACGTCGATACGCCCGGAACGGTTTGATCGGGTGAAACCAGATATGGAATGAGTCTCTCGACTTTCTCCGAGGCGCACCCCAGCATCGTCGCCGCCGCTGTGCCGGCGCCGAGCACCTTGAGGAATTCACGGCGCTTGACTCCGGTCGGTGCGACGACTGCCGCCGGCGACGCTTCTGGCTCGGTGCTCATTCGATTAGTAGTGACACGAGCTGCAGTCGTATCTCGCGCGGAAAGGTGGATTCGACTGTCCGATGTGACAGTTGATGCACCAGCCCATGTTGAGCGAGGACGCCTGGTAAACCTGTTTCATGTTCTGGATCTGACCGTGACAAGTCTGACACGTCACCCCCGCGTTCACGTGTCGCACGTGTGGGAAGTGAACGTATTCCGGAAGCTTGTGGATGCGGATCCACGGCACCGGCTGTTTCTTGTTCCAATATGCCGCGAGCTTCTGAATCTCCGGCTTCTGCGCGGCGACGACGGTGTGGCAACCCATGCAGGTTCCGACCGCCGGGAGACCTGGATCGAATGACTTGTTCGCTGAGAAGTGGCAGTAAAGGCAGTTCATCTTCAGCTCATCCACGTGGATCGTGTGGCGGAACGCGACCGGCTGAACCGGGCTGTTCCCCTCTTCTGAAGAAGCACCGCTGTATGCAGAGAGCATGGTGGCGAGCGCCGCGATACAAACGAATCCCGGCACTGCAAACCATCTGCTTCGCAAGTTCATCCGCGAGTATTCGTGTAAAGGCGAGTTAATCGGTCGGCTTTGTGAAGAATTTCACAAGCGATCGACAGGCGGAAAAATGTCCGGAC
>JALYZH010000050.1 GCA_030948945.1 Gemmatimonadota bacterium
GCTCCAGACCGGCGAGCCTTAAGGGATGAGACATTTGTAAGTTGTAATTCACGCCCGACCGAAAGCCGTCGGCGTGCGACGCGGCGAAAGATCAGGCGAGCGCCGGCTCCGTGGCTTGTTCGCTCGGGACCTTCCTCGGCGGGAGCTTCGCGACCGCGTCGGCGATGGCGCGGATATGCGCCGGCGTCGTGCCGCAGCAGCCGCCGACAATATTGACGAAGCCATTCCTGGCGAAATCCTCGATCAGCCTCGCCGTGGTCTCTGGCGTTTCGTCGTAGCCGGTGTCGCTCATCGGGTTGGGCAGGCCGGCGTTGGGATAGCATGAGACGAAGGTATCGGCGACGCGCGAGATCTCCTCGATGTACGGACGCATCAGCGCCGCACCGAGCGCGCAGTTGAGACCGACCGCCAGCGGTTTCGCGTGCCGCACCGAGTCCCAGAAGGCTTCCGGCGTCTGGCCGGAAAGCGTTCGGCCCGAGGCATCGGTGATGGTGCCCGAGACGATGAGCGGCAGCCGCATCGCGTGCTCCTCGAAGTAGGTTTCGATCGCAAACAGCGCCGCCTTGGCGTTGAGGGTGTCGAATACCGTCTCGACCAGCAGCAGATCAGCGCCGCCTTCGACCAATCCGTCGATCGCCTCGGTGTACGCGGCGACCAGCTCGTCGTAGCTCACATTGCGGAAGCCCGGGTCGTTGACGTCGGGCGAGATCGTCGCCGTCCGGTTGGTCGGCCCCAGCGCCCCGGCGACGAAGCGGGGCTTGTCGGGCGTCTTCGCCGTCCAGGCATCGGCACACTCTCGCGCGATGGTCGCCGCCGCGAGGTTGATTTCACGCACCCGGCTTTCGAGCTTGTAGTCGGCTTGCGCGATGCGCGTCGCGTTGAAAGTATTGGTCTCGATGATATCCGCGCCGGCTTCCAGAAACTCGTTGTGGATCTCGCGCACGATTTCGGGCCGGGTGAGCACCAGCAAGTCGTTGTCGCCTTTCAGGTCGTGCGTATGATGGTGCAGGCCACACGCCGCCGGGCCGCGATAGCCGTCCTCGGAGAGCTTGTAGGCCTGGATCATGGTGCCCATGGCACCGTCCAGAATCAGGATGCGCTGCTTCAATAGGGTCTCGAGCAGCGCGGTCTTGTCGGTCATCTTGTTCATCTCCTGCTCCAGAAACGAAAAACCCGTTCAGCTGCCGCCGAGCGGGTTTCCGTCGAAAGCCGCTTTGTCGGGTAGGGACAGCTCGTTGCCGAGCCATCCCCCCCTAAGAACCGGGCATGCGAGTTTCCCCGCACCCGGCTCAAGCCTCAACAAAGCCCCCTGTTACAGGGGCCGGCGCTCCAACGTCAAACCAGCGGCATGAAGTTGACGATGGCAATTCGGATGCAGCAGAACCAGATTAGCGAAGCTGTCTGCGCCGCCCTCACACTTGGGGACTCGGTGGTGAATATTCCACCCCGTCTCCTTCGTGATCAGTTGGTCGCATAGTGTACAACGCTTGTTCTGACTCCACCAAAGGCGCAGGAGCTTCGCCTTTCCCTTCATGTCGCCTTGCATCTTCAGACCGAGTCGGTCCTCGAAGTAAGGCTCCCATTGCGGGTCAAAGGGATTGGCGTCGCCCTTGATCTTCGTGTGCCGACGGATTGGGGTGTCACTCGCTTTCGCCAGCGTCACCCGTTTCCGCTTTCCTTCTGCATCCTGAACTTCCGCAGAAAGCACCCAGCTTCGGCTACCCATTCTCACAAAGTATTTCTCTTTGATCCAATCGGCGCTCTTGTTGGGATGTCTCCGCTTGGCCCATTGCCATGTCTTCAACCACAACCATGAGTCGATCGAGGCGAAAGTCTTGGAAGCACATGCCGCTCGGTGATAGTTCGCCCAACCCCGAACCACCGGGTTTAAGACGCCTATCAGGTTCTCCTGCTTGGCGGTTTTGTTCTCCGCGAATATCTCCTTAACCTTGGCTTTGAACGCTTGGATGTTTTTCTTCGACGGCGTGACAATGATCTTGCCGCCGAAGCTCCGCACGTTCTGACCGAGGAAATCAAACCCTTCCGCGACATGCGTCGTCCTGGTCTTCTCTTGCGAGAGTTCCAGTCCTCTGGTGGCGAGAAAGCGTTCCACCAGTGGTTTGACTTCACGGTCGAGAAGCTCTTGCGAACTTCCGGTGATCACGAAGTCATCCGCATACCGCACCAAGTTGACCTTGTACCTTCCAGATTGGCGGCTGCCCTTCGCCCCGTAGTGGGTCGTGAGTTCCGCTTCCAGTCCGTCCAAAGTCCAGTTGGCCAACGTTGGCGAAATAATTCCACCTTGCGGCGTTCCCGCTTCCGTCGGAAAGAGCTTGTCCGTCTCGATGTAGCCGGCCTTCAACCACTTTCGGAGAATCTCCTGGTCCATGCGGACGTGAGAGATCAACCAGTCGTGGCTAATATGATCGAAACAGCCTTTGATATCACCTTCCAGAATCCACTGCGCCTTGTCGTGTCCTGACAGTATCGTGTGACACTGGCGGATCGCATCGGCCGTGGACCGCGCTGACCGAAACCCATACGAGTTCCAATCCGCGCGCGTCTCCGACACCGGTTCGAGCGCGAGCAAATGCAACGCTTGCATCGCGCGGTCGTGCAGGGTCGGAATACCCAGTGGGCGATACCTATCAGGCTGCCCGGCTTTCGGGATATTCACCCGTCTCAGCGGACGTGGCTGATACCCACGTCGCTTGAGCGACTCGATAGCTTGTCGCTTCTCCTCCGGCGTGGACCACGTGATGCCATCCACTCCCGGCGTGCGTCTACCTTGGTTCTCCGTCACTCGTCGCACGGCAAGTGCTTTGCCGCTAAACGAGCGGACCAGAAATCGTTGCAAGGCTTTCACCCTGCGCCAATCTCCAGCCTGTGTTGCCTTCACCATACGCGCCTGTAGCCGTCTGACCGTCCCGTGTGTCCTGGCCCAATCGATCTGGTGCCATTCGCTCGGAGCGGCAGAGACCGCAGACGTCTTGATCGACGTACTCACTGGCTTGTCTCCTTCAGTAATCCCTTCGGAGAACAAGCCGATCCCCTTGCGGGGACTTCGCCTGTCCCCCTCGGGGTGTGATGTCGGTTCTACCAGCTCTCTGATGAAGAGAGACCATGCGGAAGTGGGCGCCCTTTCGGGTGAGGTAACGTTCAAACCCCTATCCATCCCATTACAGGACAGCATTCGCTTTTTCCGCGCTCCTTTACCCGCACTTCCCACAGCTTCTCTTGCGATCCGCCTACCCACGCGATTCTGTGGGCGGAACTACGGGCTTACCCTGTTCCTTCCGAGTGACACGAGTGGGTTAGACCTTGCCTATTCGCCGGTGGCCTCGCGTCAGCGTATTCCGAACAGCTAGCGGAATATCCGGCCACGC
>JALYZH010000060.1 GCA_030948945.1 Gemmatimonadota bacterium
TGGTTGGCCTCATTGCCGACCTCGATACCATCGTGGTCCCCAGCGAGGCCCACGCGCTCATCCTCGAAGCCAACCTGATCAAGGAATACCGTCCCCGCTTCAACATCGCGCTGCGCGACGACAAGTCCTACCCGTACATCAAGGTCACTCTACAGGAGCCGTTTCCGCGGGTGTTTGTGACCCGGCGTCTCGAGGATGACGGTGCGCGCTACTTCGGCCCCTACACGGACGTCGGGCAGATGCGCCGCGCGTTGAACGTGGTGAAGAGAATCTTCACCGTCCGTAGCTGCAACTACGACATGCCGGCACAGATGCCGGAGCGGCCGTGCCTCGACTACTACATCAAGCGCTGCAAGGCGCCGTGCATTCTGGCGCAATCACAGCACGACTACCGTTCGATGATCGACGAGGTCGTGCTGTTTCTTTCCGGAAGGCCAGACGAAGTAGTCCGGAGGGTGAAGGAGCGAATGGACCTCGCGGCGGAGCAGCTGGATTTCGAGCGGGCCGCGGAGCTGCGCGACGTGCTCCATCATCTCGAGCAGATGGAGGAGCCTACCGTTGTTCTCGAGGTCGAGGGCGGCGACCGCGATGTGATCGGCTACGCACGTGATGGCGACGATGCGTGTGTGACCATCCTGCGAATTCGTGCTGGCAAGCTGCTATCGCGGGAGCACCGGTTTCTAGAGCACGTCGAGGGAGAGGAAGATACGGACGTGATGTCAATCTTCCTCGCAGGCAGCTACGTGAGCATGCATGAGAAAGCGCGCCAGCTGCTTCTGCCGTTCGACTTTCCCGATCGCGAGCTGATCGAACAGTCGTTGCCCGACAGCAGGATCCAGATTCCGCAGCGCGGTCCGCGGCGCGAGCTGATCGATCTGGCGGAGCAAAACGCGCGACACTTGTTGGAGGAGCTGAAGCTCTCATCGATGGAAGCGGAGGAAAGGGCAGGTGACCCGGTCTACGAGCTGGGACGAGAGCTGGGGCTGCAGCGCCTGCCACGATCGCTCGTCTGCTTCGACATCTCTACTACTCAGGGAACCGATACTGTCGGCTCTTGTGTATGGTTCGAGAATGCGCGGCCCAAGCGCTCGGAGTACAGAAAATTCAAGGTGAAGACAGTCGAGGGCGCCGACGACTTCGCGTCAATGCACGAGGTAGTTCGTCGTTACTTCGACCGGCGGATCAGGGATGAAAAACCGCTTCCTGACCTCATCGTGATCGACGGTGGCAAAGGCCAGTTGTCCGCCGCTCACGCGGCTCTTGCCGAGCTTGGCCTCACTGACCGGCCGCTGGTCAGTCTCGCCAAACGGGAGGAGGAGATCTTTGTCTGGGGCCGCGAGGAGCCCTTGAAGCTGTCGCGCCGGTCGCCGGGGCTCCGTCTTCTGCAGCAGGCGCGCGACGAGGCCCATCGGTTTGCGGTCACCTACAACCGGAAGCGCCGAGCAATGCGCACGGTGACGTCAGAGCTCCTCAAGGTGCCGGGAATTGGCCCGGTCAAGCGCCGGCAACTGCTTCAGGAATTCGGAAGTGTCCAGGGAGTCAGGGACGCAGGAGAAGAGGCAATCGCGAAGCTTCCGGGGTTCAATGCGGAGCGCGCTCGGAAGCTTCTGGAGTCGCTAGCCGCGACCTCCCCGGTCTAGCGGCTCAGCCGGCCGCCGGCGCGCAGGAGACACGAGCTAAAGTCCGTTCGTTACTTGATTTCGCCCCATATAGCTCTAAATTACTTGAGCTATGGTCAAAGTGTCCCGAATCGACAAAAACAGCATCGCGGACGAGCTCGGCATATTGCCCGGCACGGAGCTGCTGACGGTGAACGGGAGGCCCCTCGCCGACTTCCTCGACTGGGAATTTCTTACCGCCGACGAGGAGCTGGCGATTGAGGCGCGTCAGCCGAATGGTGAGCCGGTCATTTATGAGCTGGAGAGACTCGACGGCGAGCCGCTCGGCGTCTCTCTCGAGCCTCCGGCTGTTCGCCGCTGCGCCAACCGCTGCGAGTTCTGCTTCATCGAAGGTCTCCCGGCTGGTTTGAGAAGACCCCTCTACATTCGCGACGACGACTACCGGCTGTCCTTCGCCTACGGAAATTTTGCCACGCTGTCCAACGTCAAGGAACGGGACATCGCGCGGATTCTCGAGTACAGGCTTTCGCCGCTCTACGTTTCCGTGCACGCCACGAATCACGAGGCGAGAAAGGTCCTGCTCAACAACACGCGCGTGCCTGACATCAAGTCTCAGCTCTCGTGCCTGGCTCAAGGCGGGATACAGTTCCACTGCCAGATGGTGCTCGTTCCGGGACTCAACGACGAGGAAATTCTGGAAGAATCGTTGACTGACCTCTGGAACATGGGCGAGGCGGTCCTTTCCGCCGCCGTCGTGCCCGTCGGACTTACTCAGTTCTCACATCTGTATTCAGGGAAGGGAATGGATCGGGATACGGCGCGCACTATACTCCATCGGGTCGAGCGCTGGGGCGCGCGGGCGATGAAGGAGCGCGGCGAGACGTGGGTATTTGGCTCCGACGAGCTGTACATGCTCGCCGATCGTGATCTGCCGGGTGCCAAGCACTATGGTGATTTCGCTCAGATCGAAAACGGCGTGGGGTCGGTGACTTCGCTGCGGATGCGAGTCGCTGCCGGCCTCGAACGGCTGCCGCGACGCGATGGCCAGCGAATCGGCGTCGTCACCGGTCTTGCAATGGGTCCGCTGATGAAGCCATTGCTGGAAAGCATGAGCGCCGCAAGTGGCGCCAATTTCGAGCTGATCGTTGCCGAGAACTCCCTGTTCGGTCCGACCATCACCACCGCTGGATTGCTCGTCGGGAAGGATATTCTTGGCGCGCTCCAGAGCCGTCAGGATCTGGACATAGCGCTCATCCCGGCAGAGACTATCAATGAGGATAGCATTTTTCTGGACGATTACACTCTCGAGAACGTGAGAGCGGCTTTGCCCATGCCCATTTTCCCGTCATACGACTTCATCGATGTGCTGGAGTCCGAAGAGAGCGGGGTGCCGGCGTGAACCTTCCAGTGATTGCCCTCGTCGGGCGCCCCAACGTGGGGAAATCCGCCCTTTTCAACCGCATCGTCGGCGATCACAGCGCGATTGTGAGCGACGAAGCAGGCACGACGCGGGATCGACACTTCGCACGCGCGGAATGGAACGGGCGGCAATTCTGGCTCGTGGACACGGGTGGGCTTGCCGACGATCCGCGCATCCCCATGGATCTGGAGATCAAGCGACAGGTGCATCAGGCGATCGAAGAATCGGATCTCCTGATGCTGGTCGTCGACGCGAAAACCGGCCTGCATCCCAGCGACAGGCGCGTGGTGGACCTTTTGCGCGAGGCGCGGAAGCCATGGGTGCTGGTTGCTAACAAGGTCGACGATCCGTCGACGACCGATTTCTACGAGTTCTACGAGCTCGGTGCCGGAGATCCCGTGCCTGTCTCCGCAATCAACGGAAAAAATTCCGGAGATATGCTCGATGTGCTCGTCGAGCGAATCCCGGTTGTCGCGGAAGAAGCGCCCGAGGCGCTCCGGGTAGCCGTGGTTGGTCGTCCGAATGTCGGCAAATCCTCGATCATCAACCGCCTCCTCGGTGAGGAGCGACTCGTCGTCGCCGACGAAGCGGGAACCACCCGCGATGCGATTGATACGCCAATGGCGTTCCACGGACGCGAGGTCATTTTCGTCGACACCGCAGGGCTGCGGCGCCAGTCCAAAGTCGAGGACGGGATCGAATTCTATTCCGCGCTGCGGACGCGTCGGGCAATCGAGCGAGCCGATATCTGCATTCTCGTGCTCGACGCGGTGGAAGGGCTACACAATCAGGATCTAAAGATTGCGGCGTTGGCGTGGGAAAGCGGACGCGGACTCATCGTGGTGGTGAACAAGTGGGACCTGAAGGAGAAGGAGAACAACACCGCCGCAACCTTCGAGAAGGAGGCGCAAGAGAAGGCTCCCTTCCTCAAGTTCGTCCCCTTCGTGTTCACGTCTGCGCTCAGCGGTCAGAGAGTGACCAAGATCCTCGACCTCCTGCTCGAGGTGGATGCCGAGCGGCACAAGAGAATCAGCACCTCGCAGGTCAATACCACTCTGGCTGAGATCGTCGGTCGGCGCCAGCCGCCGCAGGCGGCGGGACGCGAGATCAAGCTGAACTACGCGACGCAGGTGGAGACGGCACCTCCGGCGATTGCCGTTTTCGGCAACAATCCGGATCTCGTTCAGGAGCATTACGTCCGCTACCTGCACAACAGCTTTCGTGAAGCGTGGGGTTTTCGCGGCAACCCCCTTCGCATCATCATGCGTAGAAAGTCTGCGTAGATGTCGCCGATAATCGGCGTCATTCTTTCCTACCTCGCCGGCTCGATACCGTCGGCGTACCTGGCCGGCAAAGTTCGCGGAGTCGATCTGCGAAAGCACGGCTCCGGCAACCTTGGCGCGACGAACGTCGTCAGAGTCCTTGGCGCGAAAATCGGCGCGGTGGTTTTTCTGGCCGATCTCCTCAAGGGACTTCTCCCCGTGTATTTTCTGCCGCGATACACGGATACGCTTCAACCGCAACTCTGGGCCCTCGTTTATGGCGCCGCGGCAATACTCGGTCACGTCAAACCGATATTTCTGCTGGGAAAGGGGGGCGGCAAAGGAGTGGCTACAGCGAGCGGTGTTTTCCTCGCTCTCGCCTTCGTCCCGATGCTGATCGCGGAAGTAGTCTGGATTGCCGTCTTCTACTTCACGCGATACGTGAGCCTTGCGTCATTGTTGGGCGCTGCTGTTCTACCCATAGCAATCCTCGCGTTGTCACGGGATCCGCAATCTCCTGTTTTCATCGCGAGCGTGGTCATAGCATCGTTCGTGTTCTGGACGCATCGCGCCAACATCGGTCGATTGCGCCGTGGTCAAGAGCATCGGTTCGTGAAGAAAGAGGGAGCAGCCTGATGCGCTGCGCTGTCGTGGGGGCGGGCGCGTGGGGCACCGCACTCGCCGATCTGCTTGCGCGCAACGGACACCAGGTGATGCTCTGGGCGTACGAGCCCGATGTCGTTCAGTCCATCAACGACAAACACGAAAATGTTCGCTTTCTTGGCGGTCATAGACTCGCTCCTGCGCTGACTGCCCTGGGCGACGTACAGAAAGCCGTCGACGGCGCGGAGCTGGTGATATTGGCGACACCTTCGCAGGTCCTGCGTCCGATCGTCAAGTCGGCGCGAGCCTCACTTCGAAACAAGGCGCCGATTGTCATCGCGACAAAGGGGCTCGAGCGGGAAAGTCTGTCGCTCATGACCGAGGTGGCGGAAGATGAGCTTCCCGGCGCAACGGTCGTTGCTCTTTCGGGCCCGAGCTTCGCCGCGGAGGTCGCAAAATGCCAGCCGACCGCGGTGGTTGTGGCGTCTGAGAACGAAGCTGCAGCGGCTCTCACGCAACGCGCATTCAGCTCTCCTTACTTCCGGGCATATACACACACCGACGTCACGGGCGTCGAGCTTGGCGGCGCCTTGAAGAACGTCATGGCAGTCGCAACGGGAATCGCCGAAGGACTGGGACTCGGCTTTAACGCCAGGGCCGCGCTCATCACTCGCGGCCTCGCCGAGATGACCAGGCTTGGCATGGCGTTGGGTGCGGAACAGAGCACCTTCGCTGGACTCGCGGGACTTGGCGACCTCGTGCTGACTTGCACCGGATCCCTTAGTCGAAACAGGGCGGTCGGCCTCGAGCTCGGGAAGGGAAGAAAGCTCGAGGAAGTTTTGCAGGAGACAGAAACGGTGGCCGAAGGAGTGGTCACCGCGCAGAGCGCCCGCGAGCTTGCGGCGCGCGAAGGAGTCGAAATGCCGATCGTGGATACCGTGAATCGCGTACTCTTCGAGGGCCAGCCGGTGCGTAGCGCCATAGCTGCCCTCATGTCGAGAGAGCTCCGTTCGGAGGTGGACGAATGAAAGCGAAGGAACCGGTCCAGGAGTTTTTTTCCATTGGCGATGTGTGCACACTGACGGACTTGAAGCCGCATGTGCTGCGCTACTGGGAGAGCCAGTTCAAGTTTCTGCATCCGGCGAAGAATCGGTCGGGAAATCGCGTCTACCAGCGGCGCGAGATCGAGCTCATCATGCTGGTCAAGCAGCTTCTTTACGCCGAGAAGTACACGATCGACGGGGCGCGCCAGAAAATCGATGACTACAGGAAAAGCGGTGAGCTGAAGAGCGTGGCACGCGCGGCACTGGATTCGCAGGCGGTCGAGTCCATGGAGAGCGATCTCCGGTCCATTCTGGCAATTCTCGACGGCCAGGTCGAAGAAAAGAGGAGTGAAGATTGATGGAGCCCAAAGAGGAGCGAAAATTGATGGAGCCTTTGGTCGTAATCGTTCCCGTGTACAACGCGGAGCCGACGTTGGCAAAGGTCGTCAAGGATGTCCGACGAAATCTGCCCGGAGCCCTGATCATCGGCGTCGACGACGGATCGACTGATGGCTCCCGAAAGCTCCTGCGGACGGTCGCCGACGAGACGATCGAGTTCGATGAGAATCGCGGCAAGGGCGCGGCCTTGCGGGCGGGATTCGATGCGGCGCTGAGAAAGGGCGCGGCCGCTGTACTCACTATCGATTCTGACGGTCAGCATGATGGCGCATTTGCGCCGGCAATAGTTGGCGCGCTCGATCGCGCGGACATTGTCATCGGTACACGGGATCTATCCGGCAAGGCCGTGCCGAAGCATCGGCGAGTCGCCAACATGATCTCCTCCGCCGCGACGCGTGCGGTGTCAGGCGGAAAGGTTCGCGACAGTCAGTCGGGTTATCGCGCGGTGAAAGCAGAGGTGCTGCGGAAAGTCCACGCGGTAGGTGATCGCTACGAGTACGAGACCGACTTCATCATTCGGGCAGCTCGCGCGGGCTTTACGACGGTCAACGTGCCGATCTCCACGATTTATGGATCGCCGAGCTATTTCCGGGAATTTCGGGACGCGTGGCTGGTGATCAAGGTGCTGTGGCGCCACCGCGCCGGGATCTTCAAGCGTTGAGACTGTTGTGCACCAACGACGACGGGATCCTCGCCTATGGACTCGCCTGCCTGATCGAGGCAGCCGAGCCGTTGGGAGAGATCACCGTGGTCGCCCCCGATCGTGAGCAGAGTGCCACCAGTCATTCTCTCACGTTGCACCATCCCATCCGACCCATTGAGCGTGGCGAGCGAAAATTTCAGGTGGATGGGACCCCGACCGATTGCGTCATGCTGGCCGTGGAAGCTCTGATGCCGGAGCGACCGGACTTCGTCCTGAGCGGAATCAATCACGGCCAGAACATGGGCGAAGACGTCCTCTATTCCGGCACTGTCGCGGCGGCGATGGAGGGACTCTCCCTCGGCATTCCATCCGTGGCAATTTCCTTCGCCGGCGGAGACTTGCGGGCTGACGTCAGCATGTTGCGCGACCAGATCGAGCCACTGCGCGATTTGTTGAAGCACGTGCTTACTCTTCGCGCATTTCCCGCGAATACTCTTCTCAACGTAAATCTTCCGCCGTTGCGCGGTGCCGACATCCGTGGTGTCCGGCTGACGCAGCTCGGCAGGCGAGTCTATTCCGATTCGCTCAAGCCGATGCAGGATCCGTGGGGTCGACAGATTTACTGGATCGGCGGTGGGTCGATCGCGTGGTCGGGCGAGGAAAACTCGGATTTCCGGGCGATCCAGGAAGGCTACATATCTGTCACGCCTCTGCACCTCGACCTCACCCATCACGCGATGCTCGCATCGTCGGAGTCCTGGTGGCAGCGGCCGTAGAGCACGAGATGCGGGGCCCGCGCCGTCGGCTCGTCGAGCTCTTGCACGAGCAGGGCATCAAGGATCT
>JALYZH010000089.1 GCA_030948945.1 Gemmatimonadota bacterium
GAATCGAACCCACCCGACCTTACGGAGTAAGGTCACAGTGATTTTGAAGATCACGGAAGCCACCAGGCCCCATCCACCCCCACTCTTCTCATTCAACCTCGATCGCAACTTCTCCCCGCTCGAAGACCTCGCCAATCAGCACCGATCCGCCCACGCGTGAAAGATACTTGGTGGCCCCGTCGCGATTGATGCACACCAGAAGACCGCCGGAGGTCTGCGGGTCGTTGAGAATCGCGCGGTCCTCATCGCTTCCCTTCTTCCAGCGAACGAGATCGCGCAGATATTCCGCGTTCCTCTTCGATCCGTCGGTGGTGAAGCCGGCGCGCACGGCCTCACGCACGCCAGCAAAGAGCGGAACCGAGTCCATCTTGACGCGCAGAGTGACGTTGCTCGCCCTAGCGATGTGGGACATGTGGCCGAGCAGGCCAAAGCCGGTAATGTCGGTAGCGCAGCGAGCTACCAATGCCAGCGCGGCCCGGCTCGCGGCTCCATTCAGCGTTTTCATGGCTTCGAGCATCGGAGCCTGCGCTTCGGAGGAGAGCTGCTTCCGTTTGGCAGCTGTCGCCAGAATTCCGTTTCCAATTGGCTTGGTGAGAATGATCTGGTCGCCCGGTTTCGCAGCGGCGTTGGTCAGAAGAAAATCAGGATGGGCGCGACCGGTGACAGCGAGCCCGTACTTGAGCTCCGTATCGATCACAGTGTGTCCGCCCACGATGAGCGCTCCTGCCTCGTGCACCTTGTCCTGCCCACCCGCGAGAATGCGGGTGAGAACCTCGAGCGGCAGTTCGCTCGTGGGAAACGCCACGATGTTCAGCGCAGTGAGAGGTTGACCACCCATCGCGTAAACGTCGGAGAGCGCGTTGGCGGCAGCGATCTGGCCGAAGTCGTATGGGTCATCGACAATCGGCGCAAAAAAGTCAACCGTCTGTACCAACGCGAGATCATCGGACACACGAAACACCCCCGCATCATCGAAGGTCTCTCGGCCGACGAGCAAACGCGGATCGTGTTTGGTTGGAAGCGCGGCCAGCGCGCGGGACAGGTCACCCGGACCCATTTTTGACGCTCAACCGGCGCAGCGCGCGAACTCTGTAAGGCGAAAGAGCTCTTCGCGCGTCCTCGACGTGCTCACTCGCTCAACCGGAATTATTTGCCCACGACGGCAATCGCGTCGATCTCGACGAGCGCACCGCGCGGCAGTCCGGGAACCTGCACCGTCGACCTGGCCGGCCGCGCCTGTCCGAGCCAGCGGCCGTAGATGTCGTTCACGGTCGGAAAGTTGGAGAGGTCGTGCAGGTAGACGGTTGTCTTTACGACGTCAGTCCACACCGCGCCCGCCGCGCGGAGCACCTCCTGCAGATTCTGCATGACTCGTTCGGTCTGCTCGACAATTCCGCCCTCCACGATTTTCCCCGTCGCGGGATCGAGCGCAATCTGGCCGGCCGTGAAGAGAAGACCATTCGCCACAATTCCTTGCGAGTAAGGTCCAATCGCTGAGGGTGCCTTGTCCGTGCTTATCTGCTTCAGTGCCATTAAGAGCTCCAGTCGGTTGCGCGCGGGAAACGGGCAGAGTTCGCGTTCAGCGCGAATGTTACTCGCTAGGCCGCAAGAAAGGCCAGACCAAAGAGGCGTTCGGCATTCGCCGCAGTCGTCTCGCCAAGCTCTAGAGGATCTGCGGCGCGCGCGGCAGCGACCTTCGCCAAGGTGTGGATGATCCAGGCTGGCTCGTTCCTCCTGCCACGATTTGGGACTGGCGCGAGGTACGGCGAATCCGACTCCACCAGGAGGCGATCCCGCGGCACGAGTCGAAGTAGATCGTCGTCCGTCCATTTCTTGAACGTCACGATCCCGCTGAACGACACGTACCAGCCGGCATCGATGGCGAACTCCGCCAGGGAGTGCGTGCCGGTATAGCAATGCAAAACACCCAGGACCCCGGCTGTCCGCGCCTCTTGTATTATTGCGCGCGTGTCGTCTTCGGCGTCACGCGTGTGAACGATTAGCGGGCGCCGCGTTTCTGCGGCGAGGTCGACCTGGGCGGAAAAAGCGGCGCGCTGCGCGTCGCGAGGAGAGTTGTCGTAGTGGTAGTCGAGTCCGCACTCCCCTACCGCAACTCCGCCGTCCCGTAGAAACTTGCGCAGCCTTGGTATGTCGCGGCTCGCGTCGAAATCGGCCGCATCGTGTGGATGGATGCCAGCAGTCGCGAAAACGAATCCCAGATTTTCAGCGGCACACTCGGCGGCGATCGCGGCCGCAGCGAGGGATTCGCCGATGCATACGATCGCGGCCGCGCCCGCATCGCGGGCGCGGGAGATTACCGCGTCGCGGTCGCCGGCGAACGCCGCGTCCGCGAGGTGGGCGTGGCTGTCGATGAAGACTGACGCGCGCCCGTCTTGCGAGGCCATTTGCGTTCGATCCAAAGGAGAACCGGCGCTGCTACATAAATCGAGCTGAACGTTCCAGTGATGACCCCGAACGCCATGACCCAGGCGAATGGTCGAATCACTTCGCCGGCAAAGAAGAGTAGAGACAGCGTCGCGGCGAGAACGGTGGCGTGGGTCAGCACTGAACGCGGCAGTGTCTCGTTGATCGAGCGGTTCAGCGTCTCGTACAGCGTTTCCTTCCGTCCCTTCCGGAGGTTCTCACGGACGCGATCGAAGATAATGATGGTGTCGTTGAGCGAGTAACCGAGCACCGTCAGCAGTCCAGCCACGACAGTCAGTGAGATCTCGAGGTGCATCAGTTTCAGGAACGCGATCGTCGTGAAGACATCGTGACTGGTCGCAATCACCGCGGCCGCCGCGAAACGCCACTCGAAGCGAATCGAGAGGTAGATCAGGGTGATGAGAAAGGAGAGAAGGATCGCGATGATCGCTCCCCGCTTGAGCTCCTGCCCGACGCGGGGGCCGACCGCCTCTGTGCGGACAACCTTTACGTTGTTCTCACCGAACTTCTTTTTGAGGACCTGCTCGATTATCACCGCAATGCCTTCGGCGCCCTGGGACTGGGCGGCTACGACTTCCCGATTTTGGGCGCGGACGGTGAATTCGCGATTGGTTCCGAACTGCTGAATCTCGGCGCCCTGGATTCCCGCCTGGTCGAGCGTCGCGCGAATCTCGCCGACATCGGGCGGCTGGGTGAATTCCAGCTGCATCAG
>JALYZH010000104.1 GCA_030948945.1 Gemmatimonadota bacterium
GGTGGTGTACGATGAGCTGAGCGTGAGGTTGTTGAGGATCGGCGACCACGCCGACCCGGTCAATGGCTTCGTGCGGCGAATGCTCAAGGTCATCGAAGTCGCGGCAGATCGGGGCGTTCGCAAACCGTTCACGGCGTCAGCTCGAATGTCTGACTGCGATACGTAGAAGGGCTGCTCCGAGGCCGACGTATAGTTCACGGTGAAAGGAATCGAGAGCCCAAGTGATGCCGGGAGCAGTTTCTCGAGATGGAACGCCGAGCTCACGTTCCAGCTGTTGTCGGTAAGAAATGTCGGTTGCTCGGTGAGCTGCCTGAAGTTGGGATCGCGTCTGCTGGCGTTGATCCGTATGTCGGCGAAGTCGCTGGCGATGATGGTCAGTCCCGTCTGCCCAGCAAATCCGACTTGATTCACAGCACCGGCGAGCCTGATGTCGTCCACCCACATCTCGAGAGTGTCGGTCGGCAGAATCGGACTGGCTCCCGGTGCATTGGGAAGCCGAAGCATTCCGACCGCAAGCTCCTGAACGGCAGCGAGATTGGGAGGACTGACGCCGGGGTCGAGCGTGTAGACGATATACCCTTCGTCGCAGACCGCGTAGCGGGAAGCGGCGGTGGCGCCGGCGGGCAAGGGTGTATTCGCTATCAGTACTGAATCGATTCCGGTGCAGGAGTTTCTCTTCCGTCCCTGCAGGTAGGCATTCTGGATCTGCGCCCTCAACGCAAACAATCGGCTGAAGTCCACCTTGATCTCGGGAAGCCACGCCTGGGGGTCAGATCCGGAATTGAGTGGCGTCCGATACATGTAAAAATTGTTGGCGTCGCGGCCGATCTTTATGTAGAACTGAAGCTCGCCATCGGTACCCCAGCCGCTGCTCACGCCACGAGCCCACAGGCGAAGCTCCTTGTAGCCCATGAAATTCTTTTCGCCTTCGGGGAATCGGTAATAGGATTCTGCGCGGTCCAACGGCGAAAGATCCGTAGCGATGAGGCGGAGTGAGCGCTCATTGACCTGAACCCTGCCGGGCTGGTACGCGATGGTCTTACTGGTGGGCGCATCTGTAACACCCGGGGGCGATTGGTACGGGATTCCGTTGCGAACGTTCTTGTCCTGCGTACCGACTACTCCGGTCTTCACCGCGCCAAACGTGGTTTGATCGCCAGCAATTCCGTGCAGCGTTTTATCGCTGACTTTGAGCCAGGGAGCGCCGGTGAGCCGCAGGCGCGCGAGCGGAACCGTGCTGAACTCGTCATCGGCCAGACCGTCACCTGAAATCATCGTGATCCGCAGCGCTCGGGCGCGACGCAGCAGGGGATGCCCGAGAGAATCGTCCGGAGTGCGGAACGGAATGCGGAACAGCATCCAGCAAACGTTGTCGCGGGGGCCGCGCGGCTGGCCGGCGAGCTGCCGCGGCTGAGTGCACCGGCCCTGACGCGTCTTCGCGGTGTCGGCGAGGTTGACCACGTAGCGATACCATTGCTCCTGGTCGCGCTCCGCCGTGGTCAGGTTCAGAACATTGTCCGCGTCGATGTCCTCTTCGTCGAGCCGGTTGTTGTTGATCGTGCAGTTGGTTTTCGAATCGCCCAGCACGTGCCGCACGGTGTAGCCTCCTTTGCAGGTTTTCGCGGAGTACACCGTGTCGATTTTCGGCGCTCCCCCCAGCACCGTGTCGTAAACGGCGATGAGCGTGTCGACGACATCACCGGGCAGGCCCACATCGTTTGTGGCGACGTTGAAGGCGCGAGAAAATGGATCGCGCTCGCTATCGAGCCGGTCCAAACCCTGGATCTTCTTTGCGTGATAAGTGGTGTCGCGTGAGTCGGGCGTTGCGCCGACGCGAACGAACATCGTGTCCGGGCCGAATGCGACCGAGTTCTCGGATATATCCCCGAAGTCGAAGACGAGCGTCGGATTCTTCGCGAGCGTGGGAGTGAGAGGGATCTGGGCCCAGAACTCCAGGTTTTCCGCGCGCGAGATATCCGTCCCGCTCGGCCCAAGCACGGTTCTGACCGACCGCCACCGCCTTCCGGCAGGCGCGTTCGGAACAGTCCAACGAAACGCGTTCGTCACGTTGTCCAGTTGCCCGCCAACTGATAGTGGATAAATGGTAAGCCATAGCAGCTGCTCCGGTCCCGCAGTGCCGGTCCCAACCTGCGTGACAAGGGTGTCGATCTCGCCGATGCTGTAGGTCACCGCTTTTCCGCTCGCGTCGACGCCATTGCTCTGCCAGGCGAGAGTTGTCGCACGGGCGAGATCGAAGACTCCTCCACCGAACCGGCCGGGCACCTTTGTCCCGAGGGCCGGCTGGCTGCTGAAGTACCACTGTGGATCGGTGAGAGATATCGACAGTCCGCCTTCACCCTCGAACGACTCGAGGTATGCCTGCTGCGACGCACTGGTCTGTGGCCGGCTCGCTGCGAGCTCGGCAGAAAATCCGATGCGGGATGGAGCCGTCGTAACACCAAACGGAAGCTTCGACACGAGAGTTGTGAGTGGCTCCGCGTCGAAGCTGAATAGTGCGCTCACACCCGCGACCAGCGACGCCGCCGGCTCGAAGCCGAGTGGCGGGCGCGTGAAGTTCGTGCGCTGACTCTGGGAGATCGCAGTGAAATTGATCTGCCCATTGTCCAGTGGGAATTCTGCAGTCGCGCCGAAGATGGAAGTTGGAGTCTCCTCAAAAACGGGATTCTCTTCGTACTGAACGGTCACTTGCCTCGGGCGCGGGAATAGCGTGTCGGGGCGGTTGAACGAGACGCGTCCGAGATCGTAGTCGACCGAGTAGTCAGTGCCACGGGTGAGCGGAATTCCATCGACGAGCAATCTCTCGGAATTCGGCCGCACCTGAACGGTGCCCAGCATAAGCGCGCCACCTTCGCCGCTGCCCTCGGCCTGATACCGGGCACGGATGTGGTATACCGCTTCAGGCCGCTGGGACGAGCGCACGTACTCCGGTGGCGTAGTGTAGATCGTGTCGTTGGTAGGATTCCCGCCGGAGGCGAGGCCGTTCGCCGCAAAAGGTTTGGCGGACGGAAATATCAAGAACTGGTCGCGGATCGTGCGCGAACCGGGAGACCCAAGACTCAGCTCGAAGTTCGGGTCGCTCGGTCGAGGCCAGAGTCGATTCTCCAGGTCGAAGCTCGAGCTGTTGGTACTTTGCGTGAGTCCAAAAAGCTTGAGATATGTGTCGGCGCCGCCGGCGACGGGCTTTTCCTGATCTTCGCTGCTGCCGGTTACGATCTTGAGCGTCACGCTTTGGCGCCGGAGATCGGAGCCGCCGAGCCGATAGACGCTCCTGATCTCGCGATCGAAAGCGGGATCACCGGGCTGCACTTCCGGATCCCAGATGAGATTTGCGAATTGCTCGCGACTCGGCGCATAGGATAAATCAGGGGTTCCACCCGTCGTCGTATAAACAGTGTCGCGTCCATTGATCCGAACGCGATACGCGACAACGAGACGCTCGTTGTTCAGCGCGAGAGGTCGGACGAGCGCGATCCAGAGCAGAGAGGGATCGGCATAGTAGTCGATGCCTTCGCGCAGATATTCGTACACTTGCCCACGCCGCGACCGCGGATTGCCGATCAGGCGGAACTGCGGTCCACTCGGATTGGGTGGCTGTCCGCCGATCAGAAGTCGGTAGAGAAATATCTTGGTGGGTCGCAGCGTGTCCGGCAGCGAGGCCGAGAGCGCGGCCATCCGCCGTGTATCGAGAATGTCGACGTTCGGGTACGCGCTACCGAATGACCTCGGGTCGACAGTGAAGAAGAAACGGCGAGGCTCGAACTGATAGTCCTCGATCTTTCTGTCGATTGCCTGGAGTGTGCGATCGCCAACCGTGAATACGTGGTCGCGAACGATGTTCCCCTTCTGCTGCGCGAGAATGGTCTTGAGGCGCATAGATCCCAGCTTCATCACGCTCTGGATGCCATAGTTACCGCTGGGTATCCCGGCGGTGATGTAACGCGACGCTGGGGGCTGAAAGGTGACGTTGCCGACCTCGAGGCGTTGCAGCATCTCGTTTCCCTTCCCTTCGTAATAAATCGAGATGTTGTTCGAAGCATCGAACTCTCGTTGCGTGTTGTAGTCGAGATTCACGTGCACCCTGTCGGCGACGGTTCCTCCCGACTTGGCGGCAAACTGAAAGTCGACCAACGAGAGGAAAGTGCTCCTGCAGTCGGCGCTCGGATCGAAGAACAGGGTGGAGGAGCAAAGGGCGCTCTGGTTTTTTTCACCTCGGAACTCGAGACGCCCATCAAGCTGGAGTCCCAGATCGGCGTACTCTCCGAGAATTGGGACCGGCTTGGGAGTGACGGCTGGCTTCGGTTTGAGAGGAAGATCCCCTGGATACGCCGGCGTCGCCGCGGAGGTAGCGAAGTTGTTCGTGGCAACCT
>JALYZH010000141.1 GCA_030948945.1 Gemmatimonadota bacterium
GGATGAAGATTCTGATCGTCGGCGGCGGCGCGCGCGAGCATGCGCTCGCCTGGAAACTGCGCCGCGACGATCCGGGCTCCGATCTCATTGCCGCACCGGGGAATCCTGGCATCGCGGCCATCGCCCGGTGCGTCCCGATCGCACCGGGCAAGCTCGAGGAGCTGGCGGCGCTAGCGGAGGACGAGCGTGTGGATCTTACTCTCGTGGGACCGGAGGGGCCGCTCGAAGCAGGTATTGTGAATCTCTTCCAGTCGCGGGGGTTGCCGATTTTCGGCCCGACCCGGGAAGCGGCTCGAATCGAGACATCCAAGCGGTTTGCCAAAGAGCTCATGATGCGCGCAGAAGTTCCGACCGCCCGCGCGACCCATCACACCGATCAGCTCACGGCGAAGCTGTCCCTGTCGGAGTTCGCCACACCTGTCGTCATCAAGGCGTCGGGTCTCGCTGCCGGGAAAGGTGTCGTCGTGGCGCAGAGCTCCGCGGAGGCTGAGCACGCGATTGACGCCATGCTTAGCGATCGAGTGTTCGGCGACGCTGGCGGAGAGATTCTCATTGAGGAGTTCATGGAGGGTGAGGAGCTCTCGCTCTTTGCCATAACCGACGGCGAGCGTGCCATTCCTCTTCTCGGCGCGCAGGATCACAAGCGGCTACTCGACGGAGATTTTGGACCGAACACGGGAGGAATGGGTGCCTACGCTCCGACGTCAGTCGCCACCACGGATCTCATCGGTGAAGTCATGCGCGAGATCATCGAGCCGACCCTGGCGGCGATGTGCGCTGAAGGCTGCCCGTTCAGAGGACTGTTGTACGCGGGGCTGATGCTCACGCCCGACGGTCCGAAAGTCATCGAGTTCAACTGCAGGTTTGGTGATCCTGAAACAGAGGCGCAGATGCCTTTGATGGATTCGTCGCTGCTGGAGCTCATCGCTTCGGTGGCTGGTGGAGGATCCCTCGCGAGCGCGCGAGCGCCCGATTGGAAGCCGCTCTCCGCCGTTACGACGGTCGTGGCCGCGGACGGCTATCCCGAGAAACCGCGACTCGGAGATGTGATCCACTTGCCCGAACCGGCCGAGGGCATTCACGTCTTTCACGCTGGAACCGCGCTCAACTCGGCAGGGGATCTCGTCACTGCGGGAGGAAGAGTTCTCGCTGTGACAGCCGTCGCCGAGGAACTACTCGACGCTGCCGACCGTTCCCGCGAATACGCCGAGCAAATTTCATTCAAGGGGAAACAGCTCAGGCGAGACATCGGCTGGCGTGAATTGACTCGCGGTGCCCGAATTACCTGAGACGGAGACGATCGCGCGCGACCTCGACGGCGCGATCCGGGGACGGAAGATCACCAAGGTCTCTGTCCGCAAAGCTGACGTTTTGCGCGAAGTTACTCCGCGCGCGCTCGCGAAAAGGGTGCGCGGCGCGACCATTCTCCGGAGCTGGCGTCGCGCAAAGCTCGTGGTGCTGGACCTCGATACCGGTGACCGTCTTCTGGTGCAGCCGCGCTTCACCGGGGCACTCCTCATCGACGACGGCAGCTTCAAGGGATCAGAGCTCAGCTATTCGACGCTTCGATTCGAACTCGATGATGGCAGGTATCTCCACTACGCCGATGTTCGTCGTCTCGGTACAGTCGCGCTGATGAATCAAAAACGTTTCGAGGAATACTCGGGGAAGCTCGGTATAGAGCCACTTGACCACTCCTTTACCAGCGCGCATCTATCGGGAGTTCTTCGGGCGAGTAGTCAGCCCGTCAAGAAAGTCTTAATGGAGCAGAAGAAAATCGCAGGCATTGGAAACATCTACGCGAACGAGGCACTCTGGCGCGCCGGCATAGATCCGTCGCGACCGGCCGCGTCCGTGTCACTCGGAGAAGCCACTCTCCTCCGCGACTCGATCGTCGGCGTCCTGGGAGAGGCAATCGAAGCACGCGGCACCAGCTTTCGCGACTACCGTGACGCCCGCGGGCAGCGGGGCTCCTTCGTCGAGAAGCTCGACGTGTATGGGCGAGCGGGTCTTCCCTGCCACCGCTGCGGCTCCAAGCTGGTCTCGACTCACGCCGTCGACGGCCGCGCCACGACGATGTGCGTGAGGTGCCAGCACTAGAATGATTCGGGGCATTCCGCACCTGGAGAACCAGCCGACCAGCGACGCACAGCTCGCCGTGATGCGATCCACCGTGCGCGATGCAGCGGCGGATCGGCCCGGCATCTATCGGATGTTGTCGAGCGATGGCGAGGTGCTGTACGTCGGCAAGTCGAAACGTGTCCGCTCCCGGCTGCTCAGCTATTTCCGGTGCGCATATCCCGAAGACAAGGGCGCGCGCATTCTCCGGTCGGCCGAAAAGATCGAGTGGGAGTACACACCGAGTGAGTTCGCGGCGCTGCTGCATGAGCTCCGGCTGATCAAGCGCTTTCGCCCTCGGTACAACGTCGCGATGAAGCGCGACGCGCGGCACTACTCGTTCATCAAGCTCACGAAGGGCCCTGCCCCCAAGCTGATCGTCGTGCGTGGCGCGTCGTGTGAAGACGCCAGCATCTACTACGGCCCGTTCGTCGGCGCGCAGCGAGTGGGAGAGGCCGTCCGAGAGCTCAACGATGCCGTGATGCTCCGGGATTGCCGCACCGACCTGAAGATGTTCTTCAGCGATCAGACGGAGCTGTTCCAGCTCTCGCCGCGCACGCCCGGCTGCATCCGTCACGAGATCTCCAAGTGCCTCGGCCCCTGCGTCGGTGGATGCTCTGCGGCGGAGTACGACGAGCGAGTTGCTCTGGCCAAAGCATTTCTCGATGGGTCAAACGATGGACCGCTCGAGATGCTACGCGTGCAGATGGAGCGCCTCAGCGCGGAGATGGAATACGAACGGGCCGGGGTCTATCGTGACAAGCTGGAGCGGCTCGAGGCACTGCGCGCGCAGTTCGGGCGTCTGCGATTCGCGGTGGAGAATCTATCTTTCGTGTACTCTGTGCCTGGCCACGAGGGCGAAGATCGTGTCTACCTGATCCGTCGTGGCGTCGTGCGCGCCGAGGTGGGGAAGCCGAAGTCGTCGAAGGATCGGCGCAGCATGAAGCAGTTGGTGGAGGATATTTTCTCACAGACTGATAAGCCCACGTCGCAGGTGCCGACCCACGAGATCGACGAGCTGTTGCTGCTATCCTCCTGGTTCCGACGATTTCCGGAGGAGATGAAGCGGACGAAGCAGGCCAGCTGATTCGGCTAGGCCTCTCCGCCGTCCCACCGTTTCACCAGGTTCTGCTCGACTCC
This sequence comes from Gemmatimonadota bacterium, assembly GCA_030948945.1. Next base: position 3,259 of record JALYZH010000141.1, read on the forward strand.
AAGCTGGTCCAGCATCCTCGCCACCACGAAGTCGACGAGCTCCGAGATCTCCTTCGGGCGATGATAAAACCCCGGCGCCGCGGGCATCACAACGGCACCCGCCCGCGTGAGTCTGAGCATGTTCGCGAGATGAATCGCGCTCAAAGGCGTTTCTCGCGGAACGAGGATCAGCTTGCGTCGCTCTTTCAACGTGACATCGGCAGCCCTTTCGATCAACGACCTCGACGCACCGACACTTATCGCGGAAAGCGTCCCCATCGAGCAGGGGCAGACGATCATCCCCCCAGTGAGTGCTGATCCCGACGCTGGCGGCGCGCCACGATCGTCGTTTCCAAAGGGCTCGACGCAGGAATCCCATGCGTCCTTCCCCACAGCGTCGCGTAGGGCGTCCATCGACTCGATCCCCATTTCCGTTTCCAGCAGACGCATCCCATATCTGGAGACAATGAGCGACACCGGCCTGTGCGCCGCGGTCAGCTGCTGAAGCAGGCGAACCGCGTACGGCGCGCCCGACGCACCAGTGACTCCAACGACAATCGGTGGAGTCGCGCTCATCGCAGAAGTCGCTCGGTGAAAACGAATCCGAGAAAGACGATGCTGATCACGCCATTCATGGTGAAGAACGCAGCGTCGAGACGGGAGAAATCGTCGGCCTTCACCAACGAGTGCTCGTAAAGGAGCAGCGCGCCCGCGATCAGAACCCCAGCGAAGTAGAGAGTGCCGGCACCCGCGCCCAGACCAGCGACCGCGAGAGCCAGCACGGTTGTGAGATGAAGCACACGGGTAATCCCCAGCGCGTTCGCCTCACCGAATGTGGACGGCACCGAATAGAGGCCGTTCTCCCGATCGAACGAGACATCCTGAAGTGCATAGAGGATGTCGAAACCACCGACCCACGTCGCGACCGCAACCGCCAGCGCGATCAGCATCCACCACGGAGTGCTCCAGTAACCGGTGACAGCGAGATAACCGCCGACGGGAGCAATCGAGAGTCCGACGCCGAGGACGAGGTGGGACCAGCGTGTGAACCGCTTGGTGTAGCTGTAAAAGAGAACCCACCCGAGGGCGAGCGGCGAAAGAATCAGGCACAACGGATTCAGCTGCCACGCCGCGACGACAAACACAACTGACGCAATTACAACCGCGACGGTCGCCTCGCGGACGCTCATCGTCCCGGCCGGAATCTCGCGCAAGCGAGTACGTGGGTTCTTCGCGTCGATCTCTCGATCGACGATCCTGTTGAAGCCCATCGCGGCGAACCGCGCGCTGGTGAACGCGACGACGACCCACATCACGTCACCAATCGTTATCGGAGCTACATGGCTCGCGAGCACCACGCCTACCAGCGCGAATGGCAGCGCGAATATCGTGTGTGGGAGGCGTACGAGATTCGCATGGCGGAGCAATAAGCCGACGCCGCGAAAGGTTTGTCCTTCGCGGGGCGCTGTTGTCGTCGAAGCGTCGTCGCTAGTCGTCATTCGTTCGCCACCGCTCAGCTCTCTCATTCGGTCCAAGACCCAGCGTGGACCACATCGCGTCGACGCGCTGCTTTGTCGCGGGATCCATCTCGATCAGTTTCGGCCAGTTGCGCGTGAATCCCTCTTCGGGCCACTTCCGCGTCGCATCTATCCCCATTTTCGAGCCGAAGGTGAACGCTCGGCTCGAGTGGTCGAGCACATCGATCGGACCCATCGAGAAGCGCACGTCACGCTCCGGATCTATGTGGTTGAGCGCCACCCACCACGCTTCCTGGACGTTTCGGACGTTCACTTCCCTGTCGACGATCACGATCACCTTCGCGAGCGACATCAGCCCCTGCCCCCACATTGCGTTCATCACCTTGTATGCCTGCCCAGGGTACTGCTTGTCGATCGACACGAAGACGAGGTTGTGAAAAATTCCCTCGGCCGGCATGTGATAGTCGACGATCTCTGGAATCGTGAGCTTGAGCAGGGGCAGGAAGATCCGCTCCGTCGCGTGACCAAGGTAATAGTCTTCCATCGGTGGTCGACCAACGATCGTGGTCGCGTAGACGGGCGTACGCCGCATGGTCAGCGCAGTCACGTGCACCTGCGGATACAGATCCGCCTCGGAATAGAACCCCGTGTGATCGCCGAACGGGCCTTCGACGACGAGTGGCTCGGACGGATCGATGTAGCCTTCGATCACGAACTCCGCTTCGGACGGAACCTCGAGATCAACGGTAATCGCTTTCGTGAGACTCACCGGAGACTTGCGGAGAAATCCGGCGAAGAGGAACTCATCGATCGTGGGCGGCAGTGGTGCGGACGCGGAATAGACAGATGCCGGATCGGCGCCAATTGCGATCGCGACTTCCATGCGCTCGCCCTTCTCGGCCATTTCCCGCCAGTGAGCCGCGCCAACCTTGTGGCGCTGCCAGTGCATGGCCAGCGTGCGCGGTCCAAGAACCTGCACGCGGTACATACCGACATTCCGGATCCCACGCTTGGGATCCTTTGAGATCACCATCGGCAGCGTTATGTACGGCCCTCCGTCTTCGGGCCAGCACGTGATGATCGGGAGCTTCGAGAGATCGGCGTACTCTCCCTTGAGCACGATCTCCTGCGACGCGGGTTTCCCACTTCGAATGCGCGGGGGAAATTTCCCCAGCTCCAGCAGCTTCGGCAGCATCGAAAGCTTGCCGATGAGGCCCTCCGGAACCTTGAGGTCGAGCATCTCCGTTATGCGCCGTCCAATCTCGTCGAGATCCTCGACGCCGAGCGCGAGGGACATGCGCTGCATCGAGCCGAAGAGATTTATGACAACGGGATATTGCGAGCGTTCTCCGTTGTCGAGAACGACGTTCTCGAAGAAAAGCGCCTTGCCCCCACCCGGCTGTTTCATCACCCTGTCGGCGATCTCGCATAGCTCCAGGCGCGCCTTGATGGGCTCGGTGATTCGGGCAAGCTCTCCCGCGCGGTCGATGGCGGACAGAAAACGCGAGATGTTATCGAGACTCATTTCTTCCCGTGCGTGGACGCTCGCCGACGTGGATGGCCGCGACTCCAAACGACAGGCTCGTCCAGATCACACCCGTGAAGCCCGCCTTCGTCATCCTCTCCGCCAGCTCCTCTTCGATGGGAAAGTTCGCGACTGAGCGCGGCAGATAGGTGTAGGCGGTGCGATGTCCGCTCACGACCCTTCCGATGAAAGGCAGCATGTGGCGGAAGTAAAACAGGTAGAACGATCTAAGCACGCGCGCTCGGGGCGTAGAGAATTCGAGAATGACAAACTTTGCTCCGGGAGCGAGGACCCTCAGCGCCTCCTTCAGCGCCTCGTCGAGTCCGGCCACGTTTCTGATGCCGAATGCGACGATCGCACCGGCGAGACTCCTCGAGCCGATCGGCAGCTCCACGGCATCAGCCGCTACCGGCGCCACCTTCGATCCGACCTTTCCAGCACCTGCCTTGAGCATCGGCTCGGCGAAATCGGCTCCTATAACG
>JALYZH010000212.1 GCA_030948945.1 Gemmatimonadota bacterium
AGATCCACGACACCGCCGAATCCGAGCCCCTGCGCGCGTTCGGCCTCGGCTATCTCGCGCACCTCGCGGCCGATTCGGTCGCGCACAACTATTTCGTGCCCCACCAGCTGACGATCACGTCGTCAACAGCGGCCCTCGGCCACAGCTACTGGGAGAGCCGCTTCGACACCCACATCGGCGAGCGATTCAGCCGCACCGCCAAGCAGCTGATTCTTCGCGATCACTCACACTCCGACGAGCACCTCGATCAGATATTGAGTCCGACGATCTTCAGCACGCCAACCAATCGGAGAATCTTTCGCGGGATGGTTTACGTCGCCGACACGGAATCGTGGCAGCGCATCTTCCACCTGGTGGAGGAAAAGAGCCGGTGGGATCTGAGCGAGCGCGAGGTGGAGACGTATATGGCCCGCGCCTTCGACTACATCATCGATCTCATGACGCGGCTGGATCATGCCGAGCCGTTCAAGCTGGATCCGGCGGGGACCGACGCTCTGCGCGAGGCGAAGAAGGTTCGACGCGCGGCGCTCAGGCGCGGTGGTGAGGAGCACGTTCTCGAGCAGGCGCAGCACCATTTTGGAATGCCTCCCACCAAGCTCCGCTACGCGCTGCAGCTGCCTGAACCGCTCTACCCGGCTCGGCTCGAGAGCAGCTGATTCACACGCTTGGGGTCGGCGCTCCCCTTGGATTTTTTCATCACGAATCCGACAAGGACCCCTTGCAGCTTCTTTTCTCCCGCCAGGTAGCGTCTCGCTTCCTCAGGGTGTTCCGCGAGGACCTCGTCCACCCAGGTCGCGATCGCGCTTTCGTCGCCAACCTGAAGCAGCCCTTCTTCCGCGGCAACCTGGGCGGGCGGCTTTCCAGTCTCCACCATCCGAGCGAACACGCGCTTCGCCGCGGTGTGACTGATGGTGCCGTCGCGGACCAGGTTGAGCAGCTGCGCCAGATCCGCGGGACGTACTCTGAAACGTCCGATGTCCTCACTCGAAGCGTTGAGCGCCGCTTGAACCTCGCCCATCACCCAGTTATAGGCTGACTTTCCGTCGCCCGATGCGCGCGCGACCGCCTCGAAGTATTCCGCCAGCGCGGGATCCGAGGTGAGCTGCTCAACTTCCACCGGCGGAAGTCCGTATTCGGTGGCCACTCTCTTCTTTCTCGCGTCAGGGAGCTCGGGAAGATCCTTGCGCGCGTGGTCGATCCACTTTGCATCCAGGATGAGCGGACGGAGATCGGGCTCGGGGAAATAGCGATAGTCGTGGCTCCCCTCCTTCGTGCGGCTCGGCCTCACTGTCTCGCGCGCGCCATCCCAAAGGAGCGTCTGCTGTTCCACCCTTCCTCCCGAATCGAGAAGCGCACACTGACGCGCGAATTCGGACTCGAGCGCTTTTTCGACCGCGGAGAACGAGTTCATGTTTTTCACCTCGGTTTTTGTCCCCAGCTTTGTCTGATCTGGCGGGCGCACCGAGATGTTCGCATCCACGCGCAGACTTCCCTCCTCCATGCTGACGTCGCTCACGTCGAGGTATTGGAGGATCTGCTTCAGCGTGCGAAGATAGGCACCGGCAGCCGCCGAGCTTCTGATGTCGGGTTCACTGACAATTTCGATCAACGGCACGCCCGCGCGATTCAGATCGATCGCGGTCTCGCCCGGATAGCGATCGTGGATCGACTTCCCCGCGTCTTCTTCCATGTGCAGACGCGTGATTCCAATCCGAAGATCAGTTCCCTTCTCGGTCTTGTCGACCACAACCGATCCGCCCGTCGCGAGCGGCAGGTCGAACTGCGAGATCTGATAACCCTTCGGGAGGTCAGGATAGAAATAATTCTTGCGCGCGAACACCGAGATGGGATCGACCTTGCAGCCAAGGCCGAGCGCTGCGCGAACCGCGAGCTCGACGGCGTGCTCGTTGAGCATTGGCAGCGCGCCCGGAAGCGCGAGGCAGACGGGGCACGTATTCACATTTGGTGGCGCTCCGAAATCCGTGGAACACCCGCAAAACGCCTTGGTTCGCGTCTTTAGCTGGACGTGCACCTCGAGTCCAACTACCATTTCGTGTCGCTCGCGGCTCACTGGTGAGCCTCTGCGCCGAGCCCAGCCTCGAGAGCGTACGCAACGCGAAACATTGCGTATTCATCGAAGTGCGCGGTGATGATCTGACCCCCGACGGGAAGGCGGCGAACTCTGCCGATCGGAACTGAGATCGCTGGAACGCCGGCGAGATTTGCCGTCACGGTAAAGATGTCGTTCAGGTACATCTCGTAAGGATCACTGATCGCGCCAATGGGAAACGCGGTGGTCGGAGTGGTTGGCGTGAAGATGGCGTGCACTCCGCTGGTGAAGACGGCGCGAAAGTCATCGGCGATGAGACTCCTCACTGCCTGCGCTTTCTTGTAGTAGGCGTCGTAGTATCCAGCGGAAAGAACGTACGTGCCGAGCAGGATGCGGCGCGTGACCTCGCGCCCGAATCCCTCGGAGCGGGTTGACTCATACATGGCTTTGAGGCCCTTGCCCGGATCGACGCGCAAGCCGTAACGCACTCCATCGAAGCGCGCGAGGTTGGACGACGCTTCCGCGGGCGCGACGATGTAGTAGACCGGAATCGCGAGCGGCGAGCGCGGCAGCGAGATGTCCCTGATCGTCGCGCCCATCGACCGAAAGCGATCCAGCGCGCGGTCACAGAGTTGTTTGATGCTCGGGTCCAGCGACTCGGGGAAATATTCCTTTGGCCTGCCGATGACGATCCCCTCGAGCGTGGTCGGACTTGGCGGCGGGGGGAGCGGAACCGGACTACGCCCGATGCGGATTGCTTCCGTGTCCGGGGTTCGCGCTTCCGGCGCGGGTTTGCCGAGCGCAGCGAGTCGATAGATCGGGACATTGGCATCGGAGCTAGTCGAATCCATCTTGTCGAACCCGGCAATGCTCTCGAGGCCAAGAGCCGCATCGTCCACCGTGCGTCCCAACACTCCGATCTGGTCGAGCGAAGAAGCGAAGGCGACGAGCCCATAACGACTCACGCGTCCGTACGTCGGCTTTACGCCGACCACGCCGCAGAACGCCGCGGGCTGGCGAACAGACCCGCCTGTCTCGGAGCCAAGCGCGATCGGCGTAATCCCCGCGGCGACGGCAGCCGCAGACCCGCCCGACGATCCGCCAGGCACACATCGCACATCGAGCGGATTTCTCGTCGGCCCGTACGCGCTGTTCTCCGTAGAGGATCCCATCGCGAACTCGTCCATGTTGGTCTTCGCGACGATCATGGCGCCGTTGGCGCGGAGCCGTGTGATCGCGGTCGCTTCGAACGGACTGACGTATCCCTTCAGAATCTTCGATCCGCAGGTCGTCGGTAGACCAAGCGATGCGATGTTGTCCTTGATGGCGATCGGGACTCCCGCCAGAACGCCGATGTCCGTCGCGCTCTGGACCCGCTTTCCCATCTCCTGCGCTTCTTCAACGCTCGCCTTCTCGTCTGCGTGCAGGATGATATTGAGCTCGTCGCGGCCCGCTCCGATCGCCGCCGCGCGCGCGAACGAGGCGTGAATGATGTCCGCCGGGGATGTCTCGCCAGCGCGGACACTCGACGCGATCTGAGCCGCGCCGAGTTGGGTGTAGTTATCGACGCTCACGCTCCGCTCTCGCTGGAATCCTCGTGAGTAGCGAGACGGGGAACGATGAAGAAGCCATCACGCATGGCGGGAGCGATCGACGCCAGCGTTCCCGCCATGAGTGGTGGGATGCCGACATCGGGTCGGAGCGGCGTGCCGCCGGCACCCACTCCGGCCGCTGTGGGAACGCTCGCGGTATCAACCTGCGAGAGCACTTCCATGTGAGAAAGTATTGCGCTGAGCTCTTTCGTCAGTTCATCCGCGCGGGCGGCGTCGACGCCGAGGCGCGCCAGCTCGGCGATGTGGAGCACGTCGTCGCGGGTGACCGACACTATTCCTGGCCGCGTTCGAGGATTGTGTACGCCAGCTTGATCGTCTTTCTTCCGACCGCCTCATCGTCGAAGTCGATTATCGCCTTCACCTCACGACCGACTCCGGAAAGCTCCGCGATCGAGCCGTCGCCGAACAGCTTGTGCTTCACTCGCTCGCCCTTCACGTAGCGCGGCTCGTCCTGGGAGATCTCGGCTTCTATGATGGTTGGCTTCCGCCATGAAGGGACGTCGTGCGTACGACGCGACGGGTAAGCGTCAGTGCGGAAGCCTTCTCCCCGGAAGCCCTCTCCGCGCGCAGACGTTCCACGGCCCATCGCGCTGACGCGAAGCGTCTTTCGCTCTTCGATGTTCGCCGCCGCGATCTCGCGGAGAAATCGGGACTTGATAGAAGGAAGGAGCTCGCCGTTTCTCCGTCGCATCTCGGTGAAGGAAAGAAACAGCTTCTCCTCCGCCCGAGTGATTCCAACATAGAAGAGACGTCGCTCCTCCTCCAGCTTCGGCGGGTCATCTAATGACTGGTAAAGCGTAAATACCCCGTCCTCCAGCCCGGTGAGAAAGACGACCGGATACTCCAGACCCTTCGCGTTGTGGAGCGTCATCAGCGTAACCGCGTCCGCCGACGGATCCAATGCATCCGCGCCGGCGACGAGCATCGCCCGCTGCAGAAAGTGGTCGAGCGGAGTGAGACCGACCTCACCGCCATCGTCGATGACGGTCTCAGCGGCGCCATTGATCAG
>JALYZH010000216.1 GCA_030948945.1 Gemmatimonadota bacterium
ATGTCCGCGTCCATCAGGCCGACGCGCGCGCCTTGCTTCGACAGCGCGATCGCGAGATTGGCAGCGACCGTCGATTTGCCGACTCCCCCCTTGCCGCTCGAGATAGCGATGATGTTGCCGAGGTGCGGATACGCGACAGGCGTCGGCGCAGGGACGGCGGCGCGCTTCGACTGCGGCTCCTGTCCCATCACGGGAAGGGCGCGCGAGGCCGGCTTCTTTGGCACCGCCGCAGTCGCCTGCGATGCGTCTCTCACATCGACGCGCACGTCGGTGACTCCGGGGATCTGCTGCAGGCTCTGCCTGACTTCGCGCACCACCGTCGCGTCATCGTCGGCAGAGAGGAACAGGCTGAGCCTGACCTTCCCGTCGGTAGTCGTTGCGATGTCGCGTATCATTTCCGCTTCGAGCACATTGACGCCGACGCGGTTGTTGCGGATGCGCGACAGCGCGTCCGTGATGCGGTCCTGGAGATTTGCCGCCATTAGCTGCCTTCGACTGTGAGCAGAACGCTTCGCAGCTCCGAGACGCGGAGTTTGAGCTGGGTCTCGATCCCCTGGATGAAAGTCCCCGCCGACGCATCACAGTCAGGACACGCCCCCGTCACGAGCAGTGTCGCGGTTCCGCTCGCAGCATCGAATCCCACCAGCTCGATCGCGCACTCGTCGAGTCTGAGAATCGGGAGAATCGCGGCGAGCTCGGCTTTGATGTGGATCTCGACATCCGCCTGCGGGCGAGGTCGGTTACGGCGAAGAACACTCATGCTGGCAACTTAGAGGGCGGGAGCCGGAGTTGCTACGGAAGTCAACTTAGTTCCCCCTCAAGCCACACCCTCCTTATCCTCAGCGCGCAAGAACTCCCGCGCGGCGGCGACGACCTTGTGCCGCACCGACTCCAGATTGCCATCGATGAGCGCTCCGGCAGCGCGCGCGTGCCCACCACCGCCGAACTGGTTCGCAAACTTGTTGACGTCCACGTCACCGGTGCTGCGGAACGAAACCTTCACTTTCTCGTGACCGAGATCGCGGAAGAAGAGCGCCAGCCTCGTCCCGCCGATCGAGCGCGGGTGCTCGGCGATCCCCTCCAAATCCTCCGACTTGAGGCCGTATTCCTCGGCCGCGCCCGCTGCGACCGAGATCCACGAGATGCCGTACTCGGGATCGACTTCCAGTGTTGCCAGCGCATCGCGCAACAGATGCAGACGCCCCACGGGCATGGATGCGTATAGCCGCCCATACATCTCCTCCGGCTCGACGCCCGAGGCGATGAGCTGACCCGCGATACTCAGGCATCGCGCTGTCGTATTGCTGAACCGGAATCCTCCGGTGTCAGTGAGGAGTGCGACATACAGCGAGCGCGCGATGATCGGTGTGATCTCGAGACCGAGACAGGTCGCGAAATCGTAGATCAGCTCTCCGGTTGCGCACGCCGTAGTATCAGCGACCATCAGCGTGCTGGGCGGCTCGTCGCTCGGCAGATGGTGGTCTATCACCAGCTTGGGGATCCTCAACCGCCGGACCGCTTCAGCGAGAACGCCGAGCCGCTTCACGTCTGAGATGTCCAGCACGACCAGGACATCCGACTCGGCCAGCGCTTTGGCGCCCATGTCGCTGGCGTCGCGAACGTCGTCGCCGAGGAGGAAGCGGTACATCTCCGGCCACGGCGTCGGATTGACGATGCGCGACCGGATTCCCAGCTGGCCGAGCAGGCGCGCGAGCGCCGTCTCGGAGCCGCAGCCGTCGCCATCCGCATTGATGTGGGTCGACAATGCGACAGAGCGCCCCGCGCGGAGCTCCCGCGCGAGACGCTCGATCGATTCCCGTCGCTGCTGGGGGACGCTTAAAAGGTCAAGCACTGCCTTCCGCGCGGGCCAACTTCGAATGCGATCTGCTGTAGAAGAAGTAGATCGCGAGCCCGATGATCATCCAGACGATGAGCCGCTCCCACGTGGGAAACGGCAAGCTCGTCATCATGTAGCCGCAAATCAGGATTCCCAGTATAGGAACGACCGGCACGAACGGCGTCCGGAACGGCCGCGCCAGATTTGGCGACTTGTAACGCAGCACGATGATGCCTGCGCAGACGATCACGAACGCCAGCAGCGTCCCGATTGATACGAGCTCACCGAGCAGCCCGATCGGGAACAGTCCCGCGACGACACCGGCAACGGTGCCCGTCAGGATAGTGGTGACATACGGTGTCTTGAAGCGCGGGTGCACTTTACCGAAGACCGCCGGCAGGAGTCCGTCTCGCGCCATCGAGAAGAAGATTCGCGGCTGGCCCATGAGCATGACGAGGACGACCGAAGCGAGGCCGGCGATTGCCCCGATGTTGATGATCGAGCCGAGCCAGGCGAGCGCAGGGCCGGCCTTCTCGATGGCGACAAACACCGGGTGAGGGACATCGAGTTCCTTGTAGGGAGCGAGCCCTGTCATGACAAGCGACATCAAGATGTAGAGCACTGTGCATATCGCCAGTGATCCGAGAATTCCTATGGGCATGTCTCGCTGAGGATTCTTCGCCTCCTGCGCAGCTGTAGATACCGCGTCGAATCCTATGTAGGCGAAGAAGACAACTGCCGCGCCTCGCACGATACCGCTCCAGCCATAGCGACCAAAGCCCTCACTGGGTGGAATGAACGGATGCCAGTTGGCTGTGTTCACGTACATGAAGCCAAAGCCGATGACGAGAAGAACGATCGTAATCTTGAGGATTACGATGAAGTTGTTGAAGCGCGCTGATTCCTTGATGCCGATGACGAGGAGAGTGGTCATCAGCGCAATCAGCACCATCGCCGGCAGGTTGACCACCGCACCGGTATGAGACAGACCGGCAGGATGGAGAAGAACTTTCGTCACCGGATCAAATTCCGCGGCGTCGGAATAGTAGTAAGGCGCGCTCGTAAACGCCGTGGGCATTTTTATTCCGATCTGCTC
>JALYZH010000229.1 GCA_030948945.1 Gemmatimonadota bacterium
GACCAGCCCTACACCCAGATCGGATTCTTTTCCATGATCGGAAAGCGCGCGCCCTGGCTCGCCGCGCTTTTTCTCAGCGAGATGCTCACCACCTCGGCGATGGGACATTTCCAGGACGAGCTCGCCAAGGCAGTGGTGCTCGCGCTCTTCATCCCGCTCATCATCAGCTCCGGCGGGAACTCCGGCTCTCAGGCCACATCGCTCATCATCCGGTCGCTGGCGCTCGGGGAGATCAAGCTCCGCGACTGGTGGAAGGTCGCGCTCAGAGAGCTGCCGAGTGGACTCGTACTCGGGGTGATTCTCGGATTGATGGGAATCACGCGCATCCTGTTGTGGCAGCATCTCGGCATCATGCAGTATCCCCATCCGAACCTGCTGGCGCTGACGATCGGAGTCGCGCTCATCGGAGTTGTCGCGTTCGGCTCTCTGGCGGGGGCAATGCTTCCGTTCATTCTGCAACGACTCGGCTTCGATCCAGCGAGCGCATCGGCGCCATTCGTCGCGACGCTCGTCGATGTTACCGGCCTGTCGATTTATTTCTACGTCGCGCTTTTAATTCTTCGCGGTACATTGCTGTGACCCCCTCAAGGAGATGCGCAGAATGACAACCGCGCTTCAGAAGCTCGCGGGTGTATTCGGAGTCATCGCGCCGACTGTTGCGGTAAGAGGATCGGTATCCAGAACGGCGCCCCCACTTCCCGTGAGGCGCCGTTTTGTTTTGTCGAGATGCGCGACGCTCGACACGATTCCCTGCTCCAGCCATGCGTGCTCGCCGCGCAGCACTTCCATCGCAACCTTGTACAGCGCGGGATCGTTGTGGCCAAAGAACTGATCGAAGTGGAGCTTGATGCGGTCGCGAGCCTCGAGGCAGAACGCGTCCGCGAGTGTGACTGCCTCTGGTCTTCCCTGCTTCGACAGCATCTGGGCTCGCGCACACGCCGCCGACATCGCGTACAGCTCCGCGCCGATATCCACCGCGCGGAACAACACCATCTGCTTGCGCTCGAGCTTGGGACCGAACCGCACCATCGCGTGGAAGATCGATCGCCCGAGATGACGGGTCGTCCGCTCGATGTACCGTATGTGCCGCGCCAGCTTCCCGAATTCGCCGTATCTCCTGAACCTCGCCGCGTTGAGCCACCGCGAGGGATACCACGTCAGATAGAATGGCGTCGCATTCGCCATAGCCGAAAGCTTCTCCTTGAACGTCGACTCGGGGCTGACGATGTTGAATGCGAGCTTGAAATGGTGGTCGACCGCTTCGCGCGCGATGAACAGGCGCATGATCTCCGACGATCCCTCGAAGATCAGATTGATGCGGAAATCGCGCATCGCTCTCTCGATCGGTATCGCCGGCTCGCCGCGCCGTGCGAGTGACTCGGCCGTCTCGTAGCCGCGGCCGCCGCGGATCTGCATCGTGTCGTCGATGATCCGCCACCCGGCTTCGGTGTTGAAAAGCTTGGCGATCGCGGCCTCCAGCCGGATGTCGTAGCCACCTTTCTCGTAGAGTGCCGCCGACAGCTCGGCCACAGCTTCCATCGCGAAGGTGTACGCAGTCATGCGCGTAATCTTCTGCGCAACCGCTTCGTGCTTGCCAATCGGCTGGCCCCATTGCACCCGCTCGTTCGCCCACTTGCGGGTGATGGACACCATCTGCTTGCCCGCGCCTGCGCATCCGGCTGGAATGGTGAGCCTGCCGGTGTTGAGAGTAATGAGGGCGAGCTTGAGACCTTTTCCTTCTTCCCAGAGAATGTTCTCCCTCGGGACTTTGACATTGTTGAAGCGGATGACGCCATTCTCGATCGCCTTGAGTCCCATGAAGCGCAGGCGATGCACGACTTCGACGCCCGGCATCGACGACTCGACGATGAACGCCGTGATCTGCTTGACCGGCTTCCCCTTTATCACTTTCTCCGGTGTGCGCGCCATCACGACGAACAGCTCGGCACGCGTTCCATTCGTGCACCAGAGCTTCTCGCCGTTGATGACGAAGCTTCGCCCGTCTTCAGAGGGCGTCGCAGTGCACCGCATGTTGGCGGGATCTGATCCGGCATCGACTTCGGTCAGCGCGAAGGCCGAGATCGCGCCTTTGGCGAGGCGGGGGAAATATTTTCGCTTCTGCTCCTCGGTGCCGAAAAGCTTCAGCGGTTGAGGAACTCCGATGGATTGGTGCGCGGAGAGCAACGCGGTGAGCGATCCATCCTTGGATGTCACCATCTCGATGGCGCGGATGTAACTCATCTGGGACAAGCCCAGTCCGCCATACTCCTTGGGGATCTTGATCCCGAAGGCTCCCATGTCGCGAAGCTCCTGAACGATCGACTCGGGGATCTCGCCAGTGCGATCGATCTCCTCGGAATCGACGCGCTCCATAAACGAGCGCAGCTTGTCCATGAACGGCTTCGCACGCGCTTCTTCGGCGGTGTCAGCCGGCGGATGCGGATGGATCAGATCGAGCCGGAACCGTCCGAGAAAGAGTTCTCGTACGAAGCTCGGGTGCGCCCATTCGGTCTCTCGCGCGCTCTCCGCTACATCACGCGCTTCTTTCTCGCTCGCTGTTCCGACCGATATGTTACTCATGTGCGCCTGAGGAAGATCACTAGTCCAATAATAGAGATCGCGGCAAACGAAAACCACTGGATGGCGTAGTTACGGTGCGGCCCCTCATCCAGGGGTGCCTGTTCAACGCGCGGCGGGGCACTCGGAGACGACGCCGAATCGGTGAGAACGACGTAATAATTCGCGATCGGATACGGCAGAACCTTCGCGAGGCCCGCGCGATCGAGGCGCCGGAACGATCTTGGCCGTTTTGCATTCGGTGCCTCGAACGGGCCCTTGGTCGGAAAAGTCTCCACAAACCCGTGCCCATCCATCGCGTCGGTCTCTCGCCACGGCTGAGTGTCAATCGTCGTTCCGTCGGGCGAATAAACCCAGCCGCGGTTGACGAGCACGGCGGTGTCTTTCCCGTTTCGCAGCAGCGGGGTCAGGATGTTGACGCCAGGGGATCCGTTGCGCCCGCGCAGCGTGTAAATGATCTCCTGCGGGTAATCGTAGCTCCCTCTGATGCGAACTCTGCGGAAGTGTGCGGCAGCAGTGTCGCGTGGGAGCGAATCGAGCGCGACTTCGGGGGCGAATCTTCTCGCGGCGAGGAAGTCATTCGCGCGCTGGCGCGCCGAGAGTCTCCTGACCTGCCAGAACCCGAGTGAGATGAAGATGATAGCGAGCGAGATCGCGACGACGCTGAGAATCCATTTGCGAAGAGTCACGAGCGAGCGTTTCTATGCTTGTCCACCCACCACGCCCGCGGAACGAACAGCCAGAGGCCCAACGCCGTCCACGCCAGGGCTGTTTCGCTCGGTGGCGGCGAGCCGCTCGCCAGGTAAATCACCGCGAGCACGAGGATGTACGCCCACAGTCCCCAGCTGCCGATGCGATCGCGCCGCGTCCGTACCGTCGAAGCAAGTAGTAAACTCCGCCGATCAACGCCCCCCACATGACGGCCATCGCCAGGCTGTGCGAGTATGGATACGACACAAAATCCAGCGGACTCGTAGCCATCAAACCGGGCACGATCCTCACTTGCTCTACACCAAGCAACAGGAGGATTGGCCACACCTCGTCGAGAAACTGTGCGGCGAACGCCAGCGCGCCAAGTGACATGCGCGGCGCTGCGCGCTTGGCGGCGAAGGCTAGTCCGTAGTGGCCGAGGAACATGCTACGCCTCGCTCTCAAAAGCTGGTTGAATGCAACTGAACGGGTGCAGTTGGCTTAGAACAACGACATCTGCTCGCCGAGCAGATCAGGATCCACCGGCGTCTGCCCAAGCCGATACTGAAACTCGCGGGCGGTTGCCGGACTGTGTCCCGAGAAATGATTCGCCACGTATCCATAGATGTGCGAAACCTTCTCGGACAGGTCATCGATCGCATCGCTCCACATGTCCACTTCGTGCGACCGATCGACCTGGACCCTCGAATAGTCGACGAGGTCGCGGTTCGGTCCCATCCACCTGAGGTAGGCAAAGTCCGCCGTCGGACGCGCCGCCAACCCCAGCATCAGCTTTCGCGGAATCCACCTGCCATCGACGAGGGCCAGTGCGATGTTGTGTTCCCCGAGCAGCGCCAGAACTCCATCGGTGATCCAGCCTCGATGTCTGAACTCGATAGCTATACGGAGATCTGATGGCGCACGACTGATGAAATCGACCAGCGCCGGAAGCTCGCCCGGTTGGAAATCGGGACCCATCTGAACGAGGATCGGCCCGAGCTTGTCGCCCAGCTCCCGAGCCCGCTCGAAGAACGATTCCGATGCGCCCGTGCTGTCGCGCAGCCTGTGCTCGTGGGTGATCTCCTGCGGGAGCTTCAAGGCGAACACGAATCCCTTCGGAGTGCGATCGACCCAGCTTCGAATCGTGGTCGCGGCTGGAGACGCGTAGAAGGTCGAGTCGACTTCGACGGAGTCGAATGCGCGGGCGTAGACGGTTAGAAAGTCCGACGGTCGCGTGGCTGTCGGATAGAACGGCCCGACCCAGGCGTCGTAATTCCAGCCCTGAGTGCCGATATGAATCTCCGCGGACATGATGTTCAATCGGAAGCCGCGAAGTCCCGATGTCAAGTCGGGGAGGACCAGCATGAAAGCTGACCAGCCCCGGCTTCAGCGGTACGTCTCGAAGAAGCCGGTACCGGCGCCGGTTAGCGGCTGTCCCTCGATTCGACCGGAGATGCTCGCCGTCCCCTTCATCTGGATGAAGTACGGGTGCGCCTTCGCGGAGCCCAACGGATCGCCGCGCTCCCCGTCCTTGGCGGCTCGCGGACGAGTATCGGTGGCGATCGCATCCTCGACTGAGATGTCGACTCTCAGCGTGTCGTCGCCGCGAATATCGGAGAAGCGCGCCCGTGAGGGGACGTGCAGAATCGTCTGGCCCGAGCGGATGGTTCGCGCATCATCGTAGGAGATGAGCTTCGGCCTGAACACCCCGCGGAATCCGAGCGAGTCGATGAGGTACACGATCACGGGCGGGGTCGAACCCGCGCTGTCCGGCGGGTACACTCTTCCATAAAGGAACGCGTACTGTCCCGCCCGCGACGCGCCCCAATCCCAGGTGACGCCCTTCCAGACTCCCCAGTTGTGATCGTGATAGGATTGTGCGTCGGTGAGAGTCTCGCACTGACCGTCGACGCACAACGTTCCCGACGCCGAAGCCCGCAACGCTGGCACCGTGTATCCTGAGACAAAACCACCGGACCCCATCGAGACGCCGGGGAAATAGGCGTATGGTGCCGGATGCACTGTGAGCGAGATGGCCGCTCTGCCAGTGTTCGCGCGCACCTCGTAGTCCCCATTCGGCAAAACGATGACATGGGAATCGCCAAAAACGAGATCCGCATCACTCGTCGAGAACCGCACCAGCGATCGATCGAGCGTCGACGCGAAACGGCGCGTTGCTCCATCCTGCTCGCGCAGCGTTATTCCCAGCTGCCCTCCCCATTTCGTCCCGGTGACGTCACCGCCCACGATGAATGAGATGAACGCCCAGCGCTTGCCACTGTCGTATAGCACGTTGAAGTAGTGCCACTCCGCCCACGTCTCCTTGTGGGCGACACTGTCGCCGGGTAAATGGAAATGATCGATCTCGTGGCGCAGCTCGGCAGGAGTTGGAGCGATCCAGCGACGGTCACCCTCGTCGTTCTCCCACTTCCCCTGCGCGATCTCGGGCGCGGCGCCCACAGCCCGGGTCGCCGACGGAATCTCTCCGCTCGCGTGCACGGCATACTCTCGGCCGTCACTGGTGCGAAGATAGAGCAGCCTGCCTTCGATCTGCGGAGCGACCGCCGATATCGCTTCAGCGAACCGGGGCGACGCGAACAGCTGGCGATACAGGAACGACGCGTGATCGATGGAGAAAAAGAGTCCGCCGATTCCCCCCGTTTTCATCACTTCCACGTCTAACCCCTCAGGCAGGACAGTGATCGTCCCGCCCCCGACGAGCTTCTCGTTGCGCGCCTGGGACAGCATCGCTTCGCCGATCGAGAGCAACACGATCATCACCGCAACGCCGATCCCATATCCGAAGAAGAGAAGAACTGATCTCCAGGGCCTGTAAGTGATGTTGCGTAATGCGAGCCGCGCGATCATGCGTCCACGATCCTTCCGTCACGCATGTGGATCTTGTGACGCGCTGCGTTCGCGAGATCTTCGTCGTGAGTGACCACGATGATCGTCGTACCATCCGAGTTGAGGCGTTGAAACAACGAGATGATTTCAGCGCCCGTGTGCGCGTCGAGCTCACCGGTAGGCTCGTCGGCGAGAAGCAGCGCCGGGGAATTTGCCAATGCGCGCGCGATCGCCACCCGCTGCTGCTCTCCACCGGACAGCTCGGACGGCCGATGGCGTTCACGCCGGCTCAGGCCAACGTAATTCAGAAGCTCCGCCCCCCTGGCCTTTCTCTCAGCCGCTGGGACCTTCGCCTCGGCCATCGGCAGCTCCACGTTCTCGAGTGCCGACAGGATGGGCATCAGGTAGAACCGCTGGAACACGAAGCCGATGTTGCGCAGTCTGAAGGATGTCGCTTCGCGGTCGCGCATGGCGTCGACGCGGTTCCCGGCGACCGTCACAGTGCCTGACGTCGGCTGATCGATCACCCCGATCAGATTGAGCAGCGTCGATTTCCCGCATCCGGAGGGTCCGACGATCGCGACGTAGTCTCCGCGCTCGACGTCCAGCGAAATTCCCTGCAGCGCGTGCACCCGCTCGGCACCGAGCGCATAGTCGCGACGGACATCGCGAAGCGACACGATCGAGCTCACGCGATCGCCTCTCGGCGGAGCGACTCGGCGATCGGCAGCGAAGCCGCCCGCCAGGCTGGGTAGATCCCGGCCGCAATTCCACTGGCGATCAGCAAGCCGAGGGCGGACCACGCGGCGCGCGGTTGAAAGAGAAAGAAATCGATCGCCATCGGCAGCCCGGGAAACGCGGAAAGAATCGCGTTCAGGTATCGAGCAGTGAGAAGTCCGAACCCGAGTCCAACGACCGCGCCCGCCAGGCTGATTGCGACGCCTTCGAGAACTACCTGTTGGACTACATGGGCGCGCGACACGCCGATCGCGCGCATCACCGCTATCTCGCCTGCCCGTTCGTTCACGGAGACGGTGACGAGGGTCGTCACCAGCAGGAACCCGACGAACAAGCTCACCGCTCCGAGGATGAAAGCGAGCTGCCGGAAGTAGCTCAGTCGTTGATCCACCTGCGCGATCGCGGTCGCTATCGAGATGGCGGAGACGTTTGGGAGCTTCTCCTCTATCCAGTTCCGCACGCTGTCAGGGTTGGCGCCTTTGCGCACGCGGACCATGAACAATGACGCACGGTCGCGCCGCGCAGCCCCGCCCATCGACTCGAGTGTCTCGCGCCGCACCGCTGATGCCGGTTGTTTCGTAGCGCCGTAGATGAAACGCGCCTGCCCGGTCAGCACCAGTCGACGTTGACCGGAATACGTTCTCGTCTGCGGATCGTAGCCCGCGGCGACGTTGAGGGTGTCGCCGAATCGTGCGCCGAGCTTCTCGAGCAGATAGTCGTTGGCCACGATTGCGTCGGGAGTTATTACGTCGCGGCCGGCAAGAAACTCGTAGTCGCCCTGCACCGCCGGATCGATTCCGAGCACCGCGGAGCTGACGTCACGCTCTGCGACAGCGATGTGGATCGAGCCTCCGAGCACGGGACTGATCTCCCGGATATCGGGATTGGTCCGAAGAACACTCATGATCGCGCCGACACCGGAGATCGTGGCATCGGTGTCGAACGGTAGCGTGCCCTTCGGCGCGAGCCGGATGTCGTATCCCTGAGACAGGAGCAGCTCGCGAAACGACTCGCGCATGCCCGTCGCCAGCATCACCATATCCAGCAGCATCGCTGTTGCAATGGCGACGCCCAGTACCGCGAGCATGGTACGGGAGCGATGCCTGATCAGTGACGCCTGCGCCAGTGCGGCTCTCACTCAGCGTCCAAAAAGGGCGAGCGGCGGAGTCCGCACCAGTCGCATTGAGGCCAGTACTCCAGCCCCAACGCCGAGCACAAACGACAGCGACACCGCCAGTGCGACGATCGGGGGCGTGATGATCGAGAAGTAGAGCGGCGTATGATAAAGCGCCTGGTAGTGCCAGTTCACGAAGAGCGATGTCGCCCATCCGATCACCACACCGAGCACGCTGCCCAGCACCGCGACGACCGCCGCCTCGATGATGATCGATCGCACGACTGAGGAGCGAGAGATTCCCATGAGTCGCAATGCCGCAATGTCGCGACGCCGCTCCTCCACCTTCAACACCATGATGCAGAGGAGAAACACCGAGCTCGCCACGATCGTGATGACGCCAATCGCCCGGTGAAATCGGCTCACTACCTGGA
>JALYZH010000238.1 GCA_030948945.1 Gemmatimonadota bacterium
CTGATAAGCGTGAGGTCCGAGGTTCAACTCCTCGCAGGCCCACTCCCGAAACTGATTGCCCCGCTTGCGATTATGATCGTGAGCGGGGTTTTCGCATCCCAGAAAAATGGTCTGGGTGTCGAATTGGGTGTCGAATTGCGGCGCATCCGCCTCACGAAAGACCGCCGGCATTGAGCGTCTTGCGCTGCGCGAGCGCCGCTCGCTGCGTCGCCTCGTCTGGCGCCATGTAGCACGCCAGGATCGTCTGCGCACTCTTCCACCCGCCGAGATGTGCCAGGTCGCGCAGAGGAACATTCTTGAGCTCACTCGCGAACTGTCGCCGCAGCGAGTGCCAACCGAATCGTTGGCCCTTGGGCAACTTCGCCCGTTCGGCCATGCGTTCCCACCAGTCGCGGGTGAGATGACGCGAGCATGGGAGCCCCGTCCCCGACGGGGACGGAAAAACCCACGCGTCGCCGATCGCCTGTTGCTGTCGCTGCGCGTGTTGGAGCGCATCGACCGCTATGTCGGTTAGTGGGGTGCGATGACCGAATCCGCTCTTGTCGTTCTCGGCGCGCCAGTGAATCTCGCGCTTCTCAAGGTCGAGGTCTGACCAGCGAAGCGTCCGAATCGCACCGATGCGATGTCCCGTCTCGTGGGCGATCACGAGGAGTAATCTTGCCGCGGGTGGCACCATTCGCGCGGCCTTGAGAAGCGCCACGTACTGCTCGTTCAGGAGGACAGACCGTTCCGGACTCTCCTCTTTCGGCAACAGCATCCCTTTGAGCGGATTTCGGTCCAACAGGACGCCACCGTGACCATTGCCGGCCACCGTTGCCCAGTTGAAAACCGCGAGCAGATGCTTGAGATCGTACGCGATGACACGATCGCGCACGCCCCGCGCACCGTCGGCGTTCGGCGAACGAATCACTCCACGCCTCCGCTCATCGATAAACCGATCCCACTCGACGCGTGACAGTGTGAGCGGTTTCCGATTCGCCCCGAAATACCGAAGGAACATCTCTCGGCATCGTCGGTCGTGTTGCCGCTTGCCCTCGCTCTTCCTCGGCGTCACTTCCCGTTCGTATATGTCAAACAGCGTGGCGAGCGTGGGCGCGACCGGCTTGGGTTGCTCGTACTGCCGCATCTTGAGCGCAACCTCGTCCGCTTTGCGCTTTGCCTGCTCGCGGTTGGCGTGTCCGAGTGCCATGCGCACCCGTCGTGGCCTACCGGACGCCCCGAGGTCGCGCTCGTAGAACTCCAGGTAAACCCCTTTGGAGCCGTACTCGAACGCGCGCACTCGTGTGGCGCCCCACTCGCCGGTCGAATACGACCAGCCCTTCTTTCGCTTCGTCGCGCTAGCCATCGCGCACCTCATCATTGCTATGGGTGACGCAGGCTCGCGCGATTTGCCGTTTCGGTACTGGAATGGTGCGCAGAGCGACCGGGGGCGGCAAGGCGCTTGCCTTCCTGGGCAGGTCCCCGCGACGAATCCTCGGCGCGTTCGGACGCCCGGCGTTAGCGACCGTTCCGGCCCGGAGAAGGCGACCCAGGTGATCGGCGGAGTATCCAGATTCGGCGGCCGCGCGGCGGAGCGAGAGCAGTTCGGCATCGGCGTGCGATGTGGCGGCTTCCAAATCGGCCAGGAGTTCGTCGCAGAGACGCGCGCCGTGAACAAGAGCTCCGAGTCGGTGGAGTTCGTCCCGCCGGGCGAGCCAGCGCTCGCGAAGAGCTGTGAGCGTGTGAGGTGTCGCAATCATCTTATAGAGGGCTGCCCCGTAATAGTTATAGAGGGCTGCCGCGTATTAGCGTTCGAGCTCGTCGCGGCCGAGCACCATATCCCGCACGGCCTTGTGCGCCTTGAAGGCGATGGCCGCTTGGGTCGGATGGGGCCGAACCCTCGGGATCGCGCCGAGCACGGTCTCTCGGATGAAGAACGCTGGGGTGCAAGCGCAGGCGCGGGCGTGCGCGGTGATTCGCGCCAGCTCGGCGGGCGAGAAGCGGATGAGCTTGGCGGTGGTGCGGACGGCGGCCATCGGAGCAGCGCAGGGATCGGAGGAAGAGCAGATTTCTACATCGCTCTCATCTCCCTGTACTACGCCATTCGCATTTCCGTTCTATGGTCCCCTCGAGCGCCCGCCAGGGCGCGAATGGGGAATGTCAGGAGCAGATATCTGGTGCCCCGCGCACCGCGCGGGCACCGATATCGCTCCTCTTGCTTGCACAATAATTGATGCGGAGGGCCCTCCACCGGAGTATCCGTGAAGACTGTGTGTTTCTGCCACGGACTCTTGCCCGCGGGCCGGTCTCACTCGTCACACGCCTTCAAAAGCCCTGTTCGACGTCGCCTCGTTCGCCGAACCACTGTCCTCGATCCGCCGGGCGGCACGAAGGGCGCGTTCTCAGGCGCCAGGCAGAGCTCAAGGGCAAAGGCAACGGGCTCGGAGACGTGGACTCACAGCACAGTCGCAGCTTACGCGCCCTTTGGCGAGGCGCCGTGGCACAAGCAGCTCGCCCTCGTTCGCCGGCATGTTCTTGAGTGATGGTCATTTGGCTTGCGATGCCTCCGTGTGTCCCGCAGATCAGGCGCACGGATGCTGGAAGTTTGTGACGCCAAAGGCTACTAACGTGGGCGTTGAATTAGCGTTAGGTGACCACATGCATCGTTGATGCGGCGACAAGTAGACGGTATTCTACGATCTCGGAACACAGCCGACTCGCGCGCCGCGTCCGCAGCCGCGCCGACCCTCCTTTCCATCATTGACGGAGCCGAGCCATGGATGACTGTGCCCTTGATGCGCGCCTCGCCGCCTGTGAACGTCAGATCACGCGTCTGCGGCGGACGCTCGGTTTTGCTGGGCTTGCGCTCGGCCTTCTCGGTGCCGCGGTGCTGAGCGGTTTCACGGTCCCGGTGACGCCGACGACTCAGGCACCGCTCGACTCGCTCCGCGTGCGGCAGTTGATCGTGGTGGACACGGACGGCACTGTGCGCGCCCGGGTCGGAGCCAACCTGCCAGACGCAGTGCTCCGAGGTAGGCGATTGCCCCGCGGCGACGTCGCCGCTGGCGTGCTGCTCTACGACCACACCGGAATGGAACGCGGTGGCTACGTGACGTTCAATACGTCCGGTTCCGTCGCCCTCACGCTCGACACACGGGAGCGCCAAGTTGCGCTCTTCGCCGCCGGGCCGGGTCCCGATGACGGCGCGGCGATTCGCCTCTTCCGGCAACAGGACTGGGCAGAGTTGAAGGTCGACGACGGCGGCCCTCATGTGTCCGTCGGGCGCGGCGGTGCGCTCGCGTTTATGCAACCAGAGCCGACCGCGAGTGAGGCTGCCGGCATGTGCACAGAATTGAAGGCAGAGGTCGCCCGGGTGAAGCCGCCTCCGCCGACGGCAGCTGTGCTGGCTGCCTGCAAAGCGCATGCGTCAGACGGCGTCTGCCGGCGGTGTCTCGGTCTGCCATAAGAGCACGCCAAGGGGCAGCCGGGGAGATAGGTAACACTTTGTTGGCTGAGATGAGCACCGGGGTCAGTCTCGAATGATCATCTCGCGCTCGTCGACTTTCGCCCCTCGCCGTCCGGACCCCCCGCGATACGGCGCGACAACGTCCCAGACGGAGCCGCCATTCCAGCAACCTGCCAAAGGCCACAACATTCGCACATGCGTGCACGAAGCGTCGCGCCCTCCTTGCTGGCCCTCCTGGTGAGCCTCGGCATCGCGGCATGCAGAGGCAGTGAGCGCCATCAGTCCGCATCCTACGAGGTGACAGATCGTTTTCCGCACGATCCAACTGCGTACACGCAAGGTCTCGTGTGGGCTGACAGCGTTCTCTTTGAGAGTACGGGACGGTACGGCCATTCCGAGCTACGGCGCGTCGACCTTCGCTCGGGTCGAGTGCTGGCGTCGCGACCGCTCACAGCAGAGCGATTTGGAGAAGGACTCGCGTTGGTAAAGGGCCGCCTGTATCAGCTGACGTGGAAAGAAGGAGTGGCGTATACCTACGATGCAGCCACACTTGCGCCTCGCGATTCTTTCCACTATGCCGGAGAAGGTTGGGGGCTCGCGACCGATGGGACGTCGTTAATCATGAGTGATGGATCCGATTCCCTTCGTGTCCTCTCGCCTGCGACCTTTCAGGTGCAACACGTCGTGCATGTTCGCTACAACGGAGCGCCCCTCTTCCAGTTGAACGAATTGGAGTATGTCAGCGGCGACGTGCTCGCCAATGTCTACCAGTCCAACTGGGTGCTGCGGATCGATCCTGTCACTGGCACGGTGCGCGAGGCGATCGACTTTGCTGACTTGTATCCGGAGCGCCCTGCGTCAGCCGAAGCTATGAACGGCATCGCTCTCGCACCGGACGGTCGTCAGTTATTGCTAACGGGTAAGCTGTGGCCCGTCCTGTTTCAGGTCCGACTGCGTTCGCCACACATGCTCCACGTCGCGGAACTGCTCGAATCCGAGCCGCCACTGCTCGGCATGAGCCCTCATCTTCTTGCCGTCGCCCGCAAACTGCCCTAGGTGCCATCCGATGGTGGTTAAGGAGGCGTTGAAGTAGACCGGGTCATACCGTCAGTTACGCAGGCATATTACCCGGGGCTGACGGCAGCAGCGGATTGGGACTTCCAATCGCAACCGGTGGAGAATCGCGCGATAAGAGCGGGCACGAAAACGGCCTACCCGCGTCAGTATTGACGATATGCTCAACAGAGGAAGCGATAAGCGCTCGACTCCCGGTCACAGTCGGAGCAGGTCATGGCGCGAGTAATTGGATGTTGGATCACTCCGTGGGGTTGATGGGGTGCGCGCTCTGGGGGCGCTGCCAGGGAACCGGCTGCGTCGGGACCGTCAGCTGAAAACTTGTGCTAGCGGTCCTTGGCCGGCCATCGTCGTCCGTGTAGCCGCTCTCGTACCGGATAAGCGCCGAGTACTGGCCGGATGGAAGGGAGATACCGTAAGCGTCAGTGCCGTCCCAATAGACACTCTTCCAAGCTGCGCCTGATATCACCGTCGGGAACGTCCGCTTCGTTACACCTTTCCAGTCGCGGATGGTGACGGTGTAGGAACCCGTCCCGGTAAAGAGGAAGGCGATCGTAGCATGACCGCCCGTCGAGTTGACCGATAGCGAGTCGATATCCACGCCTAAGCGATGCAACTGAATACCGCTCGTGGATGTCCAGCGTTCAACAGTTGCCGTGTACGGCAACGCGGTCTTGACCAGCGCGCCACTGGAACTCTGAGTGTACGAATTGATGACCTTCGTATCGCTCGGATAATTGAATTGCCCCGTGGCCCAATTGCCGCTTCCGCCTACAGATTTGACCGGCGTAAGGTCGTACTCTGTCAACTTCCAAAGAAGTCCGTGCTCATGGTCGGTTACGAGGACATCGCCGTATGCATCTTGTGTCAAACCGAGTGGCGTGAATCCGGGCAGCGACCGCTGCACGGCCGGAAATGGTGACGACGCCGGGATCAGTGGGCTGGTCGTATCGTAGTACCAGAGCGAGACACGGTGATTTCCGACATCGGACACATAGACGTCCGCGCGGAGCGACGCGAAGGAATTGACCGTTATGCCAATCGGTCCTGCGAACTGGTTGGCGCCGGGTCCGCGCGAGCCAAAGGCGCTCAAGAATCTTGAGCTCATAACCCCGTTGGCAGGGTCGAGACCGACTTGATACACGACAACTCGATCGTTCCCGGTGTCTGCAATGAACAGTCGATCGTCGGAGAGCGACCACGTATTCGAAGGGTCCCAAGCAACCGCTTTCGGATCCTGGAGCGGACCTCCCGTTTCCGAGGCGTCAATCGTGCCCAGCCACTTTACAACGCGCGCCGACGTGACTCCAACGACTGGATTACCCACTGCGAGGATCACGACCCGATTGTTCCCTGCGTCCGCAACGAACACGACGTGCCAGTCTCCCTCACGCCGGCTGATCGCCACTCCCATGGGCCGAGAGAACTGGCCGACCCCAGAACCAGACGAGCCGTAAGCATTGGGCATTTGCCCCGAACGCCCCCATATGATTCGGTTCCAGCCGGGATCACTGACCACCGAGACCGAAGCTTGACACTGAGCGTTGCTCGCCTGGACTTGTGTGCAGTGCGCGGCTCCTCCCCAGGTCATCGCGAAGAGTTGCACGCCTAAGTTCCTTTGTGCGAAGTCCGCACTCACTCGGTCAGTTTGAATCGTCTGGCAGGTCTGCAGACCCAAGAAACGTTGACACTCAGAAACATGAATCGCCTGAACGGGTTGAAACGTCTGAGCGCCGGCAATGCCAGCGTGGCATTCTATGACCATGAGAGCGAACACTAGGCCAATCCATGATGTCATGCTGGCGCGTGGAGCACAGTGCGAGAGCGTCATGAGCCGGACCCTGATTTTAGGCGACCGGCGAGTGCTGTGAGGATCTGCACGAGTCCCTGATGCTGCGTGAGAATCCATTGTGTCCCGACGCGCTCGAACGTGAGCGTGCAGCTTCCAGCGGGCTCGATCGCCGTGACGAGCCGGACGCGCGCTGAGACTAGTAGTCGATCGGCGCTGAGGGCCAGGATTGCCAGTTGCTCAAATTGGAAATCCCATAGGGGGCCAAGACGAGGATGCGGTGGCTGTCCGGTGCGGCTCCCCGCGCTCGCTGCCGCTAGCCGAATTGCTGACTGTAGCGTGGAATCCTCCACGACACGAGGGGCTGCAGTCCCCGTCCTGATCGCGTCAGACAGTCGCTCGACGAGCAGGCGCACCGCGTACGTGGAATCTGCAACGGCACGCGGTCGGACTGGCGTCTGGGCCTGTGCGATGCTGACCAACAGCAGGTTTCCGCAAGTCGCAACAAGAGCTCGAAGAACCATCACTTTCCTCCTGTTGATCCAGCCCTGACTGCGAACACTTTGCCGTAGTTGTCGCCTGGCCACGGCGCGTCACGTTGTCGTGACAGCGACGGTGTGTATTACGGTGTGCACTCAAGTCCGCACCACCAGAAGTGCTGGCCTTGGATTCCGGGCAGAGCGCGCCGACCGTCCTAGGAACGGCGGAATCGTGCCGTGATCCGGCAATCCTAGGAGCGACTGGTCGGCTTACCGCGAGAACGGCTTGGGCCTTCTCAAGATCGGTAGGCACTCCAGAAACTGCCGTTCTGAACCCGCGACCAGCGCCATTCCTGAACTCGCCAAGGGGAGGACGCCGGACCGCCAACGACACAAACGAATTCTCCAAGCGCGGTGTGGATTCCGGAGGATATTCGGACCCAAGTAGTCGATGTTTTATATCCGATCCGGGCAGATCCAAGTTCCCATGAAAGGCGCCATCTTGCCACGGTCCAGACTTCTTGATCGCTGACAAAAGCGTGCGCGTCGGTGATAAGAGCCGTGTTAACGACAAGCTCCCCATCATCCGGTACCCTGACATCTCCTACAACAGCATGCGAAGCTGATCAGTTGAGTACTTCTGAACCTCGAGCCAGAAGTCGTAGCCGCGTTGGCTCTTACTGAAAAAGGCCAAGTAGTACAGACGCATGTTGTTGTCGTACGTCTTCACTTCGATCATCTGGTCAAGCGACGTCGTCCGATAGCCT
This sequence comes from Gemmatimonadota bacterium, assembly GCA_030948945.1. Next base: position 7,555 of record JALYZH010000238.1, read on the forward strand.
AGCCCGTTCATGACACGGGCGTATTCCATTGCAAGAAATCGAATCGGCGTTTCGCCGTGAGCCTCCGCTTCTCTCCAGCGTTCGCGCCACATCGGCTCGCCGAGAAAGCGCGCAACCTTCTCGTTGTCGGCGCGTAGATACCGTGTCCAATTGCGCGTTGCATCCATTCCGAGGGCGAGCAAGATCAGAAAGTCCATCGCCCGCGCCGCTCCGAGATGGCGGATGGTCTCGAAGTGAATGTCGAGGCCGAACGGATCAACGAAGCAGAAGCTCAACACCTTCTGTGTTTCCGAGTGTGGCGGAATGTGCGATGCCGTTTCCGTCACGCGCTGATTGGCATCTCCGATGACGAACTCCATAGGCGTTTCCGGAGCCATCTGCTCGGCACGCTTGCGAAGCACCTCGATACGGTGCGCGTCCTGGTCACAATAGATGTACTTCGAGAACCGATCGGGTACGCTTAGCGCCAGCAGGGGAGACGTAAGTACCCTACGCTTGGGATCGCGCAAGAGAGCATGTCCCGAGCCGGAGAAGAGGTCGATGTAAACCCGCGTCGGCCACTGATTCTTCATTCCGGTGGAGAATATCTCGCTGTACATGCCCACTCGCCGATACTTCTCGGCCGCCCAGGGTCCGACTTCGGGCGCATCTAGACCGTCATCGGGAGCCTCAATTAAGTAGTCCTTCGGCCGCCGCTTCATGTTCCACGGCCGGTCGTCAGAAACGGAAACTCGTCCCACGTCTGGCCATCGAGCAGTCTACCACCGGCCTTTGGCGTGTAGCCGCCGACTTGCTTGAAAAAGAACGGCACGCGGCCACGAAGGCACTGGTCCCGGATGGAGCGGACCCACTCCAGGCTCAGCGGGCGGTAGCCTCGGCCGCTCTCGCCGCCGGCGATGACCCAGTGAATCCCACGAAGGGTGAGCCGGAGCGGGCCGAGGAGGGGCTCGCAGGAGAGAAAGCGAACTCGGGCGGCTAGGGAGCGAAGGTGGTCGACTCTATAGGTGACCTCCTGAGATTCAACAGACGTTCCCATCCAGATGTGCGCAGGGATGCGACCACGGACAAACAAGTCTTTGTTTCGCTCGACGAAGCGAGCGGCACGGGAAGGCCGTTTCGTCAAGACTTGGTAAATGTGCCGGTCGGCGCGTAGCATAACTTCGAAGAGCTCGCGCACGTAAGACTCCGGCACGTCTGCGTGGAAGAGGTCACTCATTGAGTTTACGAACACCATTCGTGGTCTTTGCCAACTCAAGGGCTCATGCAAGCGATCGCGCCAAAGGCGGACGGCGAAGGGGTCGCTAGCGGACTTCTCGGGGCGCACGGCCGGATGTCGGAGGTAGATATCCCGAAGGCGCCGATTAGCCAAAGACAGCGCATAGCAATTGTCACAACCCGCACTGACCTGAGTGCATCCAGTCACCGGATTCCACGTCGAATCCGTCCACTCAATTCGCGATTGTTGCCCCATGGGTCGCCCGATGAAATGCCGAAGTGTCAGAAGCTGCGACTTCCTGTCTGCCAATGCAAGGTAGTACTCGCCCTGTCGGGTCACGGAAGCGGCATGTCGTCGGCCCGCCGATCCGTAAATCGCCCTTTTCATGTTCAGTTCTCAATGGCCGCCGACATCGGCCTCTGGAGTCAACGATGATTGAAACTGCACACTTTCTTGGAGTGAACCCCGGAAGCTCGACAGAATGGGGCTGGGGTTTGAGCTTCGGAGCGCGACCCGGAGGCCATCATGTGCTACCGCCGGCGGCGCCGGTACAGCGCCGACTTCGAGCTGGGAGCGATAGAATCACCGCTGTCCGCGACTTCCATGACTTCTAGTGCCGTGCGCGTCAACGAAATGGTGGCAACGTTTGTGGCGGGCGGAACATACATGGCGCTGTGGCGGGCGATTATGGATTCCCTGGACACCATAGATCCAGAGAAGGAGTTGTCGGAGGCCGACCAGATCCGATATCAAGAGCTCTACGATCTCGTCTACATGGGTGCTCCCGATCCGGTCATGCCTCAGGATCAAGTTGTCGGGCTAATTGGCGAGGGTGAGCTGCGAGAGCGTCTGCGCGACTTCCGGTTGGACGGAGATGTCTCCCCGCCGCCCGTTTGAAGGAAACGCAGTCACTTTTCAGGAGCGAGAGAATGCTGATGGCAACTAGTCTCCGGTTGGGGGCGACACCAGGTCGGCTTGCGCAGGAGCTTGCTAGCCGATGGCTTGCTCGGACTGCCGCGCGATCAGGCCGAGTTGCTTTTCTGTGAGCGTAATCTCGACCCAGGCCCCGGATAGCGCGGCGACATCGTACGTTGTGATCTACGATGCCATCACCGCCGGGTTCCACACGTGGTGGCTTGCTCTGCTCGGGCTGATCGGGGTCGCGGCGGGATTCGCGGCGGCCCGCTATCCTGACAGAGTTCCCGCCGGCATGCGTTTTCCCTCGCAACTCGCTACGCGACTCTTTGGAGTCTTCTTTCTGACGTGCGCGCTCTCATGGACGATCTTCGCTTACGTCTCACTGTATGACCAGTATGCGCAGCTTCGGCAGGCGTTGCAGGCCGGAACTTACGAGACGGTAGAAGGTACCGTCGAGGACTTCGTGCCAGGCGATCCGGACGGGCACGCCCCTGAACGATTCACCGTGTCTCGGCACCATTATGAATACAGTCCTTCCCGCGTCACGTCCGGCTTCAACAAGATCAGCACGCATGGGGGCCCGATGCATGCTGGACTACGAGTACGCATAGCCGACGTCGGGGGCGAGATCGCGCGGCTAGAAATTGCGCGATGAGTTAGGTCCCGAACTGCCACCGCATCCATCCTTGGGCATCTTGAGACTCGCACCCTCGCTTTGCCCGGGCGACGCGCGCGCGCGAACTGTCAAGGGGTGTCGAATTGGGTGTCGATTTACCCTGGCAATTCCCGACATTGAGAGCATACCGAAACGGCAAATCAAGCGGCCTCCACAATGAAATCCGACGTCTTGTCGTACTTATCCTACTTGAGGAAGTAGCCTGATAAGCGTGAGGTCCGAGGTTCAACTCCTCGCAGGCCCATCCTCTCCAACTCTGCGCCATGTGTGCACTTGTCGTGCATCGTGGCGCGAGTCGCATTCAGGATTGAGCGATGTGCTCTCCATTTCTGCTCTCCATTTTTCGCTCAGGAGCGCCGATCGGACGCCGATTGAGGAGCGCCCGCCGCATCGTCTCCTCGTCCGACTCCTGGTAGCAGGTGAGAATGGTTTGCGGGGATCTCCATCCGCCCAGGTCGCACAAATCCTTGAGCGGAATGTCCTTGAGCTCCGTGGCGAACTTCCGCCGGAGCGAGTGCCAACCCCAGTGGTCATCGTGATCGAGGTTGGCGAGCTTTTCGGCACGGAGCCACCAGGCGCGGAAGCGGCCCCGCTCGCGAACGTCCTCCCCACGATCGTTTGGGAAAACGAACGCGTTACCGATCGCCGTCGTTCGCTGACGAGCTTCGGTGAGACACCGACGTGCTCCCTCACTGAGCGGCGTCAGATGGTGGTTCCCTTCCTTGTCTGTCTCGCCGCGCCAGCAGACCATCTTCCGGTCCCAGAGGATGTCGGACCACCGAAGCTGACGAATGCTTGACAGCCGATGTCCCGTCTCGTACGCGAGAACGAGCGCGAGCCGGAAGTCGGCGTGTACTGCATCGGCGACAGCCACCATGCGCTGATACCGATCGTCGGGCATCCGGGGGCGGCGTGGCCGCGCTTCGCTGGGCAGCGGAAACCCCTTGCAGGGATTCCGGTCGAGCAATACACCGCCCTTGCCATCGCCGGCGAGCGTGGCCCAGTTGAAGATGGAGAGGAGCAGCTTGAGATCGTATGCGACCTGTCGATCGCCGATCTTCTTCTTGCGCGGCGTGCCCTGCGGGCCCTTCGGTGCCAGGTATCCGCTGCGACGCTCGACGATAAAGCGGTGCCATTCACGCAGGCCGATGGTCGACGGATTCCGATCCGTGCCAAAGCACCGTAGAAAAAGCTGTACGGCCGACCTGTCGTGATACCGAGTGCCCTCCGCTTTGGTTGGAGTGACCTCACGTACATAGATGTCAAACAGCGCCTGAAGCGTGAGCGGAGCATTTCGCTCCATCGGTGGTTCTGTGCCGAAAGCCGCTGCCATCGCGTCGGCTTCCTGCTTGGCGCGCTCGCGGTTGGTGTGGGTCAGATACTGGCGCACCTTCCGTCCGTCGCGCTCCCGAAACTCGACGAACAATCGTCCGCTGCGCTTCGGGTCCACCGATAGTCGAATGCGATTCCGTCCGCATTCTCCCGCTTTGTAGCTCCAGGTCGAGGCGTGCGATCTTGATGATTTTGCCATACGCTACTCCTTCCTGAAGTCGTGACTGACTTCGGTAGCGATGGCACGCGCGATCGATGCCCTGGTCGGTGGAAGCTGGACGGTTGAGCGGTCGTCGCGCAAGCGATCGGGCGATCGATCGGATGATGCTCCCCACTGGCGAGCCGCCTTCCGCGGAAGATGGTCGCGGCGAATCCGAGGCGACCCACGACGTCCCGCGTTGGGAATGCGTCCGGTTCGGATCTGGCGGGCGAGATGATCGACCGAGTAGCCGGACTCTTTGGATGCTTGATGCAGACAGAGGGGCTCAGTCGCGGCCTCGTCGGTAAGGTGGTCCAGTTCGGCAAGTAGCTGGTCGCAGAGCACCGCCCCGTCGACCAGGGCGTGCAGTCGGCGTAGTTGGTCCCGTCGGGCGAGCCAGCGCTCGCGAAAAGCGTTGATGGTCTGTGGGGTCGCGATCATCGTCTACGGCTGCACTCCTGCGCCGGGGTGCGATCGCAAGCATGAGCGGGCGCCGCGATCCGTGCTCGGCGCCTCCCTGACCACCGTAAGGTCCGCTCCATCAAGACCGCGCTGCGGCGGAACCTCTCCATCGCCAGCGCGCGGGAGCGCGACGCCCCCGACGGGTCACGCTGCTCCAGCGGTATGGCCGAGGACATGAACGTGCTCGCCGAGTTGCCGCGACGATTGAGGAGCTCGCCGCCCAAGCCGTCGAAGACTTCGGCGTGCACGATATGCATTTCCCGGGGACCGCGATCGTCAACTGACGGAGGCGACACGTTGAGACCGATGGTCGCGAAACGAGACCGTTGTGACTCGTTGTGGTGCCATCGGTAGCGAAACGCTGCCCTCACCCAGTGTGGTGTTCATCGGTGTAAGGAGTGACGATGTACTAGCTTGTGCGCGATGTCCGCGATGGCCCGGCCATTGCCTTTGGGTACGGCGGAAGTAGACTCTCCATAGTCACTCATTAAGGAGGCAGGTGTGGCCGACGTGACGGGCAAGAACGAGAACAAGGACGAGATCCGAGATCTCCCCAAGAAGGTGAGCGACACGGATGCGACGAACGTGAAGGGGGGCTACCCCCCAGGGCCCCCAAACCAGAAGGGGTTTGCCCCTGGTCCCCCCACCGACCTGGCCGTGTAAGACAGGCGCTTGGCCTGCTCGGCCTCGCGCAAGCTGCGTTCGATGGTCGGCCGGTCCTGCCAGCGCTCTCAGGCGATACCCGTCTCCGGGTGGACGCGATTGACCATCACGTGGACGTGGTCGTGGTCCCGGTCCTTGTGGGCGACCATCATCGCCTGATGCTCGGAGAGCTTGAGGTCTCGGAGCACCTGGTCGACGACGGCCTCTATCTGTCGCGGCGTGACCTGGTCCTCCGGATGGAAGCTGATCGTGAGGTGGTAGACCGGGACTTGGACCAGAACGCTCTGGCGCGCGGTCGCTTGCATGAGCTGGGCGGCCAGCTCCGGGGTCATCGGTGCCGAGGTTGCGCTCGGCCGTCCACGCCACGCGGTCGGTCTCCAGCCCGGATCGGCCGGCGACGAGATAGGTAGCCAGGGGGCCGAAGCGTCGCCCGCTCGACGTGTTTGCGATCACGTCGGCCGCGCTCGGCGGCGCGCGATCTTCCCGCCGCCGTCATTGACGAGTGATCGGAGGGCGTCGCGATGCGCCTCCAGCGACTCCAGGAATTGCTCCGCCACGACATGGGAGTAATCGCCCTGGTGGCACACGGCCGCCAGTCGCGTCAGGCTGCTCGCGATGCGAGCCCATTCGCGCAGGACAGCATCCCGGTCGGCGTGGGGCCGAACCCGGCGGGTCGCGCCGAGCGCAGTCTCTCGGATGAAGAGCGCCGGGGTGCAACCGCAGGCGCGGGCGTGCGCGGTGATTCGCGCCAGCTCGTCGGGCGAGAAGCGGAGGAGCTTTGTGGCGGTCCGGAAGGCGGCCATCGGAGCAGCGGAGGATCGGACGACGAGCAGATGGCGACGTCGCTCTCATCTCTCTGTACTGCGCCATTCGCAATTCCGTTCTACGGTCCCCTTGAGCGCCCGCCAGGGCGCGAATGGGAGAAGTCAGGAGCAGATATCTGGTGCCGCGCGCACCGCGCGGGCACCGATATCGCTCCTCTTGCTTGCACCATCAAAAGCAACAGGGCCCTCTTCACTTCGAGTCCGTTGACGACTTTCCACACTCGGCGGATGGACGCGCACGTGGCTTTTGGCAACTTCTTTTCTGGCGCGCGGTTGGGAGGCCGGCTTGGCAAAGGAAAATGCCGACGTCACCGTCCGCCCGGGAAGCGTGACAGCCCACGAACGCGTCATCTTTGGCGTGCGTGGGCTGGTGGTCAGGCGAGCTTGGACTGCTTATCTGGGGCCGGTGCAGTAGCTACTGTTCGCGCGCGCGAAGATCCAGGGCCAATGAACTGCCATCGTCGAAGATCCGACGCCGAGTCCGGCTCAGCTCGAGCATGCTGTTGCGAAAATCGATGTCCATGCGGGCGACGGCTTGGGCTACGGGATGCCGGTCGTCGGCAGCGAGCGACCTCATGAGTGCTGTATCGGCCAAGATGGCGGGCGTTGCATAGTCATACGCCACGTACTGCACGCCACTCGCGAGCAGGTAGTTCGCCAGTGTGTCCGCACCGGCGAAAAACGGCTGGCCCGGTGCGGGGCTGGCCGAACCCGGCTGGTCGTCCACCAAGATGCGATTGCGACGGAAGTCGAACAGGAACGGATAGCCCATGCACTCAAGGAACAGCGCGTTCTCGGGAATCGCCTGCTGCAGCTGGCGGTATTTTGCGGCGAGTTCGGGAGCGACAAGCTGTTCACCTCGCAGCGAGCGGAGCACGGACGACAGATTGTATTGGTAGTAGCGCAGCGCCGGGACCTCCGTCGACAGCACGAGGTAGCCGGTGGCCAAGCTGAGGCCAGCCAGCGCAAGCGCTCTCGGGATCGGGGTGCGAACTGCGACGGCTGTGGCGACCGCGTACACGAGCGAGACCATCAGCGCGCTTATCGCAAATGAATACATATACCGATGGAGCTCGTTGACCGCGCCGCCGCCGGCGAGTGTCACGGCCAGCGTGCCGATGGCTGCAGCTGCGAGCAGGCTCCAGAACGCATTTGGTACCCTGGCGCGAGAGCGTGACGCCAGCACGAATGCCGCCAAGACGGTGGTGTAGACGTAGGGTAACCGGGGCAACTCTTTCAGGTGCGTGATAAGGAAACGCGCCCCGGTCACGGCATGAAATCCGGCGACGCGGATCGCTTGGGCGTGATACGCCGCCGGGTCACCCAGCAGGAAGGTCCCCGTCCACCGACGGGCATCGAGCAGCCAAGGAAGCACGGCGATCGCGATTGCCGCAATCCACCCAAGTCCATCGACGATGACCCCACGCCGCGAGGCGGGGGACGAGCGAACGATTCCGAGCACCCATTGAGCGCCAGCAAAGCCGAGCGCCGCCGGGATGAGACTGGACTTCAACACGCAAATCGCCCCCACGTGCACCCCGACGCTCGCGGCACGCTCGAACTGTGATATGTGTGGGTCGTCTTCGGCAAAGAGCCAGAACAGCGACAGAAAAAACGCTATCGGCAGCAGGACGGCTGTGACGTTCGCCAATGGAGGTGGAATCGCCAGGAATACGCCGATCACCAGCGTGGTCGCGACGGCGCCCAGCCGCAGCCGGGCCATGTATCCCCACAGGAGTCCGACGACCAGAATGGTGCCGAGACCAACGTCGAGGATTCGGAGATTCTGAACGCGCAGCGCGGCGAGAATGAACGTCTGGAGGAACGCATTACCGCCGAGCGCGTGCGTCGGTGTTCGCCGCAGGCTGAATGGATCGCTGCCCAGCGAGCCCGCGTCGAGCATCTTGAGCGGGTAAACCACGTATGCCGGAAAGTCGTCGTAGGTATTGAAACTCCCGTTTTGCATTCCGGTGGACGGTTGCAGCACGCTCACCGAACCCGCGACTCGCAGCAGCAGCAGCGCCGTGACAACTGCCACGAATGGCACGGCCAGCACACTCGAATGCGGTCGCTTCTCCGCGACCGGCTCTGCCCGCGCCGAACGTTGAACGCGGCGATACAAGAACGCGGCGAAACCAGCGGCGAGAAAGCCGCAGACGAGCCACCTCGAAATCACCGCGAGAAAATCGAGCGCGCCTCCGAGGCACGCGCTGAAGGCGAAGCCAAGCGTGGCCAAGCGGGACCAATGCTGGCTTCGCCGGGAGCCGGCGAACGCCCAGGCGACCAAGAACCCCCAGCCAACCAGCGCCGCGAGGACAAAGGCGCCCCATATGCTAGCGATCGCGAAGCCTGCCATGGGGCGAAGGTGACGGCCACAGAACTGTTCCGCAAGTGAGAGTAACGCGGCCCCTTACAACGGGTAGGTTAACGAGCAGAGCCTCGATGGAGCTGGGAATACCGGAACCGGCGGCGCGCGCGTGTCTCCGCGGGTGATCACAACTGCGACGGCGCAGTCCCGTTTCTGTTGTGGATGAGACAGTAGCCTTGATGCCGGAGCTGTGGCGCTTGGCACTGGCCTACATGATGACCGGCCCCGGGTAGCAAACCCTCAGCGCGTACACATGACTCCATCATGCCGAGTGCCGTCGTCTTACTGAGCGAAGGTCTCGATTCCACGACGACACTCGCGATTGCCAAGGCGAGCGGATTCAGAAATCGCGGTCGAGACGAACGGGACGCAAACTCCTCCGCACGGAATCGACTGGATCTGCGTCAGCCCTAAGGCACATGCCACTCTCGTGCTCCGGTGCGGGCACGAGCTCAAACTGGTTTTCCCGCAGGAGGGGGCTGCGCCGGATCGCTTCGGGTCACTCGATTTCCAGCACTTTTTCCTGCAGCCGATGGACGGAGCGGAGCGTGAGCGCAACGCCGAACTCGCCCTGCACCTTTGCCTCCAGCACCCCCAGTGGCGGCTCAGTCTTCAGGTCCACAAGCTCCTAGGGATCCGGTGAACGGGAGCGTTACTGACGATCTCCGACATTCAGCGCCGCCGTGACCGATGCGGCATCTCCTTCTGACGTAAGCTAATGCGCGTGCACCCCGAGTCCGTCGTGCTCGTGCGCAGCCACTTGATGGAATGCGTTACCCGCCTCCGTCGCCGGGTCGACGTGCACGGTAGCATCGTCAAGGAACGCCAAGTGGTGCCGGAGCTGGTGCTCGACTTCCTTCGCGATCGCGTGCCCCTCAGCGACGGTGACATCCGGATCTACCGAGACGTTGACCTCAGCGTGTAGTCGGTGCCCGATCCAGCGCGCACGCACGTCCGTGGCTTCGAGGACACCCGGCACGTGCTTGACTGCGTGCTGCACTTCGTCCACCACCGCCGGCTCGACGCCATCGAGCATGCGCGCGAAGACCGCCTTCACCGACTGCCACACGATGCCGAGGATCGCCACTGTGATGAGAAGGCCAACGACTGGATCGGCCTTGGGGAATCCGAAATAGACACCGACCGCGCCGAGAAGCACCGCGAGACTCGTCCAACCGTCGGTACGCGCGTGATACCCGTCGGCGATGAGAGCGGCGCTCCCGATCTCCTTCCCGACGCGAATACGGAAAACCGCTACCCCCTCGTTGCCCAGAAAGCCGATGATCGACGCGACGGCGATCGCCCCCAGATGGCTCACCGACTGCGGGTGCAGCAGGCGGTGGATCGCCTGGTAGAAGGCGACTGCGGCGCTCGCGAAGATGATGAGAACCACCGCGAGGCCGGCCAAGTCCTCCACACGCCCGAAACCATAGGTGAAGCGCCGCGTCGGCGGCCGGCGAGTGAACAGGAACGCGATAGCCAACGGAACAGCCGTCGCGGCGTCGCCAAAGTTGTGAATGGTGTCGGCGAGGAGCGCGACACTGCCTGAGAGGATCACCACCACCAGCTGCACAGTGGCCGTCACGAGGAGCCCGAGGAAGCTCCACTTGACCGCCCATAATCCGCGCTCGCTCGACGTGATGGAGGGGTCTACGACGCCGTGTGTGTGGCCGTGGCCTCCACCGTGGCCTTGGCCGTGGTCATGACCGTGGCGGTGGCCGTGACCGGCGTCATGACCGTCATCGCGGCGATGCGCGTGCGGCCCGCCCGCCTTGTGCTCGTGAGCTCCCGAGTCGGCGGGCCGATGCCCGCGGTGATCCCCAGTGGAACCCGGTGTATTCGTACCTTGCACCTTAGCCCTCCGAAGTACCTATGGC
>JALYZH010000261.1 GCA_030948945.1 Gemmatimonadota bacterium
CATCAGCCGTCCGACGTACGGATGCGATAGCGGCACATACGGCACCGACTTGATCTCGTCGATCGCGAGAACGCGTAAGTTGGCGAGCCAGCGCTGGAATCGGAACAAGAGCTGGTCGGATGTCGACCGACAAAGACCTGGGAAATTCGCATCAAGTTTCACCGTTTCAGTCCGGCATTGGTGACCGGTTCCCGTTTGACATCCGGATGCATCGATTGCAACCGGGTGCTGGTCTCATCGAAGCCCTCACCCGCAAAGTGCGCTTTCGCCCAAACGCTGGCGGTAGGCATGTTCACATACCGTACGTAGACGAAGTCCCGGGAAGTTTTATTCCATGTCCAGGTTCCGTGGTCAAGGTCTACACCATCGATGCCGGGTCGAAGCTCGTCGCGACAATCTCGCCAAGCGCTTTCCCTTTCCTTATCGTTCCCAAATCTGAGCCGCGGCGACCGTTTTTCCCGCTGATTGGTCGGATTGATAGATGTCCGGACGAGACCCGCTCCTGGTAGATGGCCATGGCGTTGCGCGCCAGCAGCACTTGCCCTTCGATCCATTCGAGATCGGGCTCGCACGCCAAAGCCGAACGCGCATACGCCGGCAGCCGCGGTGGCAAACTCGGCCCAGGAGTCGGTGGCCGGGGTGGGAGATTTTGCGTCGGCCCGCTCTCCGAGCCGGTGGCAGAGTGGGGGAATTTGCCTCCTGCCCGAAAGTCGCCGCCGCCATCGCCAGCGCGAGCTTGCGCACTGTCTTGCGATCGATGCTCGTCTGCGCGCAATCTCGCGCTGCGAAACCTCGTTTCGCAACAGCGTAACGACAGCGCCCTTCTGATGCGGCTTCAAGACATTCACCCCCCACCCCTCTCCTGGATTAGAGAGGGGCCCATCATGTCCTGCCGTCGCCGCCAAATGCAGCCGCCGGCTACGTCTAACTACCGGCGCTCAGGTGGGGGATTTTGAAGTGGCCATAAGCCGGGGATTTTGGGTGGCTACCGGGGCGCTTTCTAGGTGTATACGAAAATGTAGCTGCACAGTTTTGCATGCCCCTGCATTGGACCGCATTCGACTGCAATAGCGAAGTTGCGCGGACGCTGTAAGCAGTTGATGAAACAGTAAAATTAGGCTTCCGATCGACGAATCCGCAGGTCCCAGGTTCGAGCCCACGTCGGGGGCGCGCATCCGCATTCGCCGCGGATCCAGCTGCGCCCAAAAAAATGTGCCCAGGCTGATCGCTGCAGTACGCTGTTGCTGGGGCGCGTAGTGCCCTTGGCGTTTGACCATTAGTTCCGACTTCCACGCGCCGAGCTCCTGCACTCCGCAATCGGCGCGCCGGCCATGACATCCCCAGTCGTCCCGCAGGTCGTGCCAACGGGGTTTCTCCACGCTCGCCTGAGCGCTTGGTACAACGATGTCTGCCCACGCCTGTCCCGCGTTCAAGGCAAATATGAACAACCGCAAGGAATGAGTCGCAGAGCCCTACACAGATGTATTCCCGTAAAACGCTGTCGCACACCTACATTAGAGTTGGCCTTCTTCATGATGATTTCTCCCCTCAACAGCGCTAGCCTACATAACGCTGGCCGCGAACGCATCGCCCTCGACGCCGCCTTTCGTAATGGGAAAAGCAGTGGTAACAGAACGCCGCGCTGCCCGGTGGTTCTGCTTGTGAAATTATGACGCTACCGAACTTCGTCGCGGTCTATTTTCACTGAGCTACCGCGGGTTATAGCGGCTTGCGGTCGGATGCGGCGACTTATAAACCGGCGTCGGCCATTTGCGGTCCTTCGTGCAGTGCGCGGCAATTTGCCGGAATCGGACATGCGCGCCCAATGTATCGAAGGTCAGTCCGCGTAAAGATTTTGTAAATTGAACTAGGATTGGCGTATAGAAAGTGTTAGGACGGTTTGACACTAGGCGGTCCTTAACGCAGAGCTGCCGTTCAAAGAAGAAGCGTGGAATCGGAGTGTATCGCGCAGCTGCGCGAAGGCCCGCAAACTTATTGCTGGGCGATGTGCTCGACGCGGCGCCAATGTCACGAGGCCAACAGACGCGAACTTTGCTCGCTCGGCGGTTCCAGCCTTCGTTAAATCTCGACTCGGGCTCCCAGTTCGATAACCCGGTTCGGCGGAATATTCAGATACTTCACAACGCTGCCCGCAAGGGTAGACATGGTTGCGAACAATTCCTCGCGCCACGCCGCCATCCCTCGTCCCCGGGTCGGAACAATGGTTTCGCGGCTGACAAAGAATGAAGTGGCCATTAGGTTGAACTCCATTCCGCAAGCCTTGCATAGCTCGAGCGCTTGCGGAATATCTGGCCGATCCATGAAGCCATAAGTGACGGTCGTCTTGTAAAACTGGGAGCCCAGTGGTTCGATCGTGACGCGCTCGGAGTCCGGCACGTACGGGACATCACGGAACTTCACTGTCATGAAAACCACCCGTTCATGCAGCACTTGATTGTGGACGAGGTTATGCAAGAGGGAGTTGGGGACTCCCTCGGGATTAGCGACAAGGAACACTGCCGTGTTGGGGACTCGATGAATTGTTTCGGCGCCGAGCGATTCGATGAACGGCTTTAGCGGGACTTGGCTTTGCTTTAGGTGTTCGAGAAGAATTGCGCGCCCCCGTTTCCATGTCGTCATGATGGCAAAGATCAGGAGCCCAATAACCAAGGGGAACCAACCACCCTGAAACACCTTAAGTGCGCTAGCCGAGAAAAACGCGGCATCGATAAGAAGGAAGAAACCGGTTGCCAACACGCAGACAATCCAGTTGTAGCCCCAGCTATAGCGGATCACAAAGAAGGTCAGTAGGGTCGTAATGAGCATGGTGCCCGTCACGGCGACCCCGTAAGCAGACGCCAGCGCGGTGGACGAACCGAACCCGAGAACGGCCGCGATGATCGCAATCAGCAGTAGCCAGTTGATGATTGGCACGTAGATTTGTGTACTGCTTCGCCGAGGTATGAACGATATTCATCCGCGGTATAAAGCCAAGTTGAATGGCTTGCTGGGTCATGGAATACGTTCCAGAGATCACCGCCTGGGAGGCGATCACGGTGGCGGCAGTCGCCAATGCCACCATGGGATACAAGAGCCAATCTGAGAAAAGCAGATAAAACGGGTTCGAGATTCGCTGCGGGTCCGCGATGATCAGCGCCCCTTGGCCCATATAGTTCAACGCCAACGCGGGGAAGACTAGTCCGAACCAAGCTACCCGGATGGGCCGACGGCCGAAATGGCACATGTCGGCGTACAGTGCTTCGGCGCCCGTGACGGCCAGTACGATCGCACCCAGCCCCACGAAGGCAACCCAGCCATTCTGATGAAGAAAGCGAAGTCCGTGCAGTGGATTCAAGGCTGCAAGAATCTGAGGTCCGGCGATGATGCTCTGCACGCCGCTGATGGCTAAAACGGCGAACCAGAGCAGCATGACGGGTCCGAATAAGAGACCAATGCCGCTAGTTCCCCTGCGCTGGAAAAGGAAGAGAACAATCAGCACGATGACAGTCAGCGGTACGATATAGCTCTTGAGGGAAGGCGCAGCGACCTCCAACCCTTCGATGGCGCTCAACACTGAAATTGCTGGTGTGATTACGCCGTCGCCGTAAAACAATGCTGCCCCGAACACACCTGCGATGAGCAATAGGTGACGTAGTTTTGGACGGTTTGCGACGGCATGAGTTGCGAGAGCTAGCAGGGCCATGATGCCGCCCTCGCCGTGGTTATCGGCGCGCAATATTAGCGTTACAT
>JALYZH010000398.1 GCA_030948945.1 Gemmatimonadota bacterium
CATATGCATCGTGATGATGAGCGCCGTCGGCGATGCGGTGCACGTGCTTCCGGTGGTGAACGCTCTCAAGCGAACGAACCCGCGAGCGAGAATAACCTGGGTGCTTCAACCAGCCCCCGCATCGTTGGTGCGCGGCCATCGCTCCGTGGACGAGATAATCATCTTTGACCGCGCCCGCGGCTGGCGCGCGTTCGCTGAAGTGCGATCCGAGCTGGCCCACCGGAGCTTCGATCTCGTGATCAACCTGCAGGTGTACTTCAAGGCGGGGATCGTGACGGCCTTCGCGCGAGCTCCGGTAAAGCTTGGCTTCGATCGCTCGCGGGCGCGCGACTTCAACTGGCTGTTCACGAACAAGAAGATTCCGGCGCGTCCCGTTCAGCACGTCCAGGATCAGTATTTCGAATTTCTCTCCGCCCTCGGTGTATCTCCGGAGCCAGTGGTCTGGGATCTTGGACCTTGGCCGAGCGAGCGCGGGTGGCAGCGCGAGTCTACCGCGTCGATCGATCGTCCGATTGCATCGATCGTAGTCGCTACCAGTAAGCCCGAGAAGGATTGGATACCTGAGCGGTGGGCAGAGGTGATAGATGCTCTCTACGCAAAGTTTGGGATGCAGATCGTGTTGGTTGGCAGCCGGTCCGAGCGGGAGCTGAGCGCGGAACGGATAGTGATGGACCGAACGAAGCATAAGCCTCGCTCGGAGCTGGGCAGCGGGTTGCGCAAGCTCGTCTCAATTCTGGACGCGTCCTCGCTCGTCCTCTCCCCCGACACTGGGCCTCTCCACATGGCTGTTGCTCTGGACAGGCCCGTCATCAGCCTCATGGGCTACACAAATCCGAAGCGTACAGGTCCCTATGGAAAATTTCAGGATCTGGTCGTCGATGCCTACGGCGATCCCGGCGAGAACTATCCCATTTCGATGGAGAATCGGCCGGGCCGCATGAAGCGAATCGAGACGCAGCACGTTCTGGAAAAGGTCGCGCTGTGGCAGAGGAAATACGCGGGCGTTGCGCGATGACACCGCAGAAGCGCCCGAGCTCCGAACAACCAGCGGCTGTCAAAGCAAAACTCCCGGTCAGAGAGCAGGTGTCTGCCGGCGGTGTCGTCTTTCGTCGCGAGGGCGAGCAGGTCGACGTAGTCATCGTCTCCGTCGGCGGGCAGAACAGATGGCAATTACCGAAGGGTCTCGTGGAGAAAGGCGAGAAACCGGAAGTTGCCGCTGTCCGCGAGGCGCGCGAAGAGGCTGGAGTCGACAGCGAAGTAGTCGAGCACATCGAGACGATCGAGTACTGGTACGCCGGTCTCGATGGCGGTGAGCGAGTCCGGTTTCATAAACGGGTGCACTTTTATCTGCTCCGCTACCTCTCGGGTGATACCAGCGACCACGACTGGGAGGTCAACGAGGCCCGGTGGGTGCCGATCGGCGACGCGACAAGTCAGCTTGCGTTCGACAACGAGCGGCGGGTTGTAGATCGGGCGCGCGAGCTAATCCGTTAGCGTCGTGGTCAGCCTTCCGAACCGATAATAAACACCGACGTCGCGCATCAGGCCGACCAGACGTACGAGTGGCAGTCCCATTACGGCGAAATAATCACCTTCAACCCGCTCGACGATCGTGGCCCCGTATCCCTGAATGCCGTACGCGCCCGCCTTGTCCATCGGCTCGCCGGTCGCAATGTAGGCCTCTATCTCGTCCTCGCGCAGCCGCCTGAACTTGACCCGCACCTCTTCGACTGCCGAGCGAAGCTTCTTTCCCCGGGAGACTGCAACGGCGGTGATGACCAGGTGCTCCCGGCCGCTCAACATCGCCAGCATCTGTGCCGCCTGCCCGGCGTCGGCCGGCTTGCCCAACACTCTGCGGTCGATGACGACGATGGTATCCGCACCGATCGTGATCAGATCAGGATCCCTGGTCGCGATTGCGCTCGCTTTTTCCCGCGCCAGCCTCTCGGCGTGGCGTCGCGGGGCCTCCCTCGTGCGCATGGACTCGTCGATGTTGGCCGGAACGACTTCGTGAGCGATTCCGATCAGGTTGAGCAGCTCGCGCCGCCGAGGCGAAGCGGACGCGAGCACGACGCGACAAATACTCATCGCTCGAGCCAGAGCGTCACGGGACCGTCGTTCACCAGCTCGACGTCCATCATTGCGCCAAACTCGCCGCTCTCCACCTCGAGGCCTCGATCGCGCAGAGAAGCGAGAAACCGTTCGTAGAGCGGGATCGCCTCGTCGGGGCGAGCGGCATCGATGAAGCTCGGCCGCTTGCCCTTTTCGGCGTTACCATAAAGTGTGAACTGGGACACGACCAGAACAGCCCCGCCGACATCTGACAATGGGAGATTCATTTTGCCTTCGGAGTCTCCGAACAGCCTGAGCCCGGCCGTCTTCTCCGCCATCCAATCCACTTTCTCAGGGGTGTCGCCGTGCGTGAAGCCGACGAGGAGAAGAAATCCCCGCCCAATGCTTCCGACATTCCGTTGTTCGATGCGGACTTCAGCCCGCGAGACCCGCTGGAGTAGGACTCGCAGGTCCTACTCCACTGTGACGGACTTGGCGAGATTGCGCGGCTGATCCACGTTCGCACCGCGCTTTACCGCGATGTAATACGCGAGCAACTGGAGAGGGACGGATGCCAACACTGGAGTCAGCATGTCCTTGGTCTCGGGAATCCGGAACTCGTAATCGAGCTTCCCGTCCAGCACCTCTTCGTCGCGTGTAGTGATCGCGACGACGCGGCCGCCCCGCGCTTTCACTTCCTGAACATTGGAGACGACCTTGTCGAACACCGAGTCGTGCGGAGTAATGAAAAGGACCGGCATCTTTTCGTCGATGAGCGCGATAGGCCCGTGCTTCATCTCCGCGGCAGGATAGCCCTCAGCGTGGATGTAGCTGATCTCCTTCAGCTTGAGAGCCCCCTCCAACGCGGTCGGGAAGCTGTACCCTCGCCCAAGGTAAAGGAAATTCTGCGCGTTCTTGAACTCCTCGGCGATCTTCTCGATCTCGGGGGCTCGATCCAGAATATCCTGAATCTTCGATGGCAGCTTCAGCATCTCTTCGATGATATCCCTGCCGTCGACCATGGAGAGATTGCGCAGCCTGGCGAGCTTGAGCGTAAAGAGCAGGAGAGCAATCACCTGGCTGGTAAATGCCTTGGTGGAGGCAACTCCGATTTCCGGACCGGCGTGAACGTAGATGCCGCCGTCACTTTCCCGCGCAATCGTGGAGCCGACCACGTTGACGATTCCATAGGTGCGCGCGCCGCGTGACTTGGCTTCGCGCATCGCCGCCAGCGTGTCAGCCGTCTCGCCACTTTGTGAAATTACGATACAGAGTGTTTTGTCGGTGACGATCGGATTGCGGTAGCGCAGCTCGGAGGCGTACTCCACCTCGACGGGAATGCGCGCCAGATTCTCCAGCATGTGCTCACCGATCAGGGCCGAATGCCAGCTCGTGCCGCACGCAGTGATCAGGATGTTGTCGAACTTGAGCAGCTCCTCATCCGTCATGTTGACACCGCCGAGCTTCGACGTGCCCTGATCGAGCAGCAGGCGGCCGCGCATGCAGTTCTCGACCGTCGCGGGCTGCTCGAAGATCTCCTTGAGCATGAAGTGGTCGAATCCGCCGCGCTCTATCTGGTCCAGGTCCCAATCGATTTTGCTGACCCTGCGCTCGAGCTGTTGCGCGCGCTGATTGAGAACCGTGTAGCCGTCGCGTGTCAGAACCGCGACGTCCCCATCATCGAGATAAACGACCTCGCGCGTCTGGGCCAGAATCGCTGAGACGTCGCTGGCGACATAGTACTCACCGTCACCGAGGCCGATCAGAAGCGGACTTCCCTTTCTCGCCGCGACGATCTTGTTCCTGTCCTTGCTGGAGACCACGGCGATTCCGTAAGTGCCTTCGATCTGCCAGAGCGCCTCGATCACCGCGTCCTCGAGATTTCCGTCGAACGCTTCTTCGATGAGGTGAGCGATGACCTCGGTATCGGTATCCGATGCGAATTTATGGCCGCGCGCCTCGAGTCCCCGCTTGAGTGTGCCTGAATTCTCGATGATGCCGTTGTGGACGACGGCGATATTGCCTTTGCAGTCTATGTGTGGGTGGGCGTTGCATTCATTCGGCACGCCGTGGGTCGCCCACCGCGTATGGCCGATTCCCATTTCCCCCGCGACGGGACTCGCCGCGAGCGCGCGCTCGAGCTCGGAAATCTTTCCAGCGGCTTTCCGGGTCTCGACTCCTGCGCCGTTCATCACTGCGACGCCGGCGGAATCGTAGCCCCGGTACTCCATTCGCTTCAGTCCCTCGAGGAGCAGCGGTGTCGCCCCGCGCGTCCCAATGTACCCGATGATTCCACACATTTTTGAGCTCTCGTTGACTGTATTCTATCTGGTGAGCGCCTCTACTGGCTTACTGCAATCGAGGACCAGTTTCTCCGCCTCTGATGCGCTGGGCGCCTCTGCTATTACACGCACTATTGGTTCCGTCCCGGAAGGGCGGATATGCACCCAGCGATCGGGCCAGGTGAGCCTTAAACCGTCCTGGGTGTCCACCTGGGCGTCGGGGAACGCCTTCTTGAGCGCTTCATACACCGTGTCGAGCGGCGCGTTCGGCCGGTCCAGCTTGTCCTTGACGATAATGTAGCGCGGATACGACGCCACGATCTTGGACAGCGGTCTCTTCTCGCCTTCCTCGAGGAGCAGCTGGAGAATGAGCGCGGCACCGACGGGCGCATCCCGGCCCAGGTGAAGCTCTGAGAGAATGACCCCTCCGTTCCCTTCCCCGCCGATCGGGGCGTTTTCCGCGCGCATTCGCGTCGCCACGTTCACCTCGCCTACCGGGGCGCGGATCACTGTGGTGCCGGCCTCGGCCGCGATGTCATCCATGATCCTGCTCGTCGAGAGATTCGTTACGATGGGGCCCTTTCGATGTCGCAGGACGACCTTGGCCGCCAACGCCAGAGTGTAGTCCTCTCCAATCGCCACGCCTTCGTCCGAAACGAGCGCCAGCCGATCAACATCCGGATCGACGGCCATACCCAAATCGCAGTGAGAATCCAGCACCAGGCGTTGCAGCTCGCCAAGATTCTCCGGCACTGGCTCCG
This sequence comes from Gemmatimonadota bacterium, assembly GCA_030948945.1. The sequence goes on from JALYZH010000398.1 coordinate 5,096, forward strand.
GCGGACGGGGAAATCTTCCGTCCGGCTCCATGTTGATCGTCGCCAGCTTGCAGCCGAGGAGCTCGAGAAGAACCGGCATGAAGACGCCACCGGCGCCGCGCACACAGTCGAGTCCTATTCGGAATTCGCGTCTCCGTATTCCCTCAACGTCGAGGAACGGAAGCGCAAGAATCTTTTCGATGTGCTCACGCGCAGCGTCCCGGTCGGCAGTGACTGTACCGAGCTTGTCCCACGTCGCGCGCGGAATCTTTCCGTCCACGACGCTTCGCATGTCGGCAGCTTCGGAACCGTCGAGGAACAGGCCCGATGGTCCGATGAACTTGAGCGCGTTCCACTCGATGGGATTGTGGCTCGCAGTGATGGCCAGGCCACCGGCGGCGTGGTGATGCTCTACAGCGAGCTGCACCGTCGGTGTCGGGACCATGCCGATATCGAGCACGTTGCAGCCAACGGACTGGAGGGCCGCGTGGACGACGGGCTGGAACATCGGACCCGAGACGCGACTATCCCTGCCGACGACGATTGTGGCCTTGCCACCATTGCGCGCCAGAGCCCACGCGCCGAAGCCGGCGGCGAACTTCGCCATGATCTCCGGCGTCAGCGCCTCACCAACGCGCCCGCGCACGCCGGAGACGCTAACCATCAATCCTTCATAGGCCATTCGTGCCCTTCCCTCTCGTTTCTATTGGCGCGATCGAGTAGCCGGTAATTTACTCCGCCAGGAACGCATCGTACGACTGATGCCGGTGTCTCCTTTGATTAACTTCCCCCCAATATCCTCCACGTGACCCACGAATGACCCGCATCTTCGAAGAAGACCTCAAGGCAAAGTTCGCCACCCGCGCAATCCACGCCGGACAACGACCTGACATGCTTTCCGGTGCGATCATGACGCCGATCTACACGACGTCCACCTACGTTCAGGAAGGACTCGGCAAGAACAAAGGCTACGAGTACGCTCGCGGAAAAAACCCAACGCGCGAGGCGCTGGAGCGAAACGTCGCTGCGCTCGAGGGAGGAACCCACGGCTTCGCTTACAGCAGTGGGATGGGCGCTACCGATTCGATCATGAAGCTGTTCAAGTCGGGCGACCATATCGTCGCGGGCGAGAGCAGTTATGGCGGAACGTTTCGGCTGTTCGACAAGATCCTCAGGAATTTCGGACTGTGCTTCACTTACGTCGACAGCAGGGATCCGCAGCGCGTAGAAGACGCGTG
>JALYZH010000290.1 GCA_030948945.1 Gemmatimonadota bacterium
GTGTCAGCGAAATGCTGGTCCTCCGCACTGTTCCTGGAGGCGCACAGCCAATCGCCGCAGCCCTGGACGGCGAGGGCTGGTCCGATATCCTGGGAACTGTCGGAGGTGACGACACCATACTGATAATCTGTCGCTCGGTGGCAGCGCGGGACCGCGTAATGCGGCGCCTCCGCTCCATGGCGGGAGAGCCCTGATCGAGGTTGACGTGGGCTGCCAAAACGATTAAATATTCAGTCATTCTGAATACTTATTGAGGCGCCCGTGATTCGTACAATTGCCCTCGCCTACTCCGGCGGGCTTGACACATCGATCATCGTCCCCTGGCTCAAGGAGCGTTATGGAGCCCGGGTGATCTGCGTCGCAGCGGATATTGGTCAAGGAAATGAGCTTGAAGGCGTGCGCGCCAAGGCGATCGCATCTGGCGCCGACGAGTGTTATGTCGAAGATCTGCGGCAGGAGTTTGTGGAGGATTTTGTCTGGCCAACGCTGCGCGCTGGAGCGATTTACGGCCGCAAGTACCTCCTCGGCACGTCCATGGGCCGTCCACTCATAGCGCGGCGGCAGGTCGAGATTGCCAGACAGGTGGGGGCAGATGCCCTCGCTCACGGTTGCACGGGTAAGGGCAATGACCAGGTCCGTTTCGAGTTGACCTACGCCGCATTCGCGCCGGATCTGCCTGTCATCGCCCCTTGGCGCGAATGGAGCATTCGCAGCCGCGAAGACGCGATTGCCTACGCCGAAGCTCACAACGTTCCGGTTGCAGCGACGCGGGACAAGATCTATTCACGTGATCGGAACATCTGGCACATCTCCCATGAAGGCGGCGTACTCGAGCAGCCTGCTGTCGCCCCGCCGGAAGATCTGTTCATGCTGACGACGGCACCCGAGAATGCGCCCGACCAGCCCGAGGAAGTGACGATCGGATTCCATGCTGGGACGCCAGTCTCGGTCAATGGCGCGGAGCTCGACTCCGTCGATCTTGTCGTCGCACTCAACAAGATCGGTGGTCGTCACGGAATCGGCCGCATCGACCTCGTGGAAGATCGCCTCGTCGGTATGAAGTCCCGCGGTGTTTACGAAACTCCTGGCGGTACGCTCCTCTACTCCGCGCATAGTGAGTTGGAGCAACTCGTTCTCGATCGACGCACCCTTGCCACAAAGGATCTAATTGCACCTCGGTACGCAGACCTCGTCTACGAGGGACGGTGGTGGACGACCGAGCGCGAGGGTTATGACGCGTTCGTAAACGTCACCCAGGAGCGCATCACTGGCTCGGTGACTCTCCGCCTGTTCAAGGGAACAGCGTCCGTCGTTGGCCGCGAGAGTGAGTACGCGCTATACGATGAGCGCTTCGTCACCTTTGGTGAGGACGACGTCTATCAGCAGAGCGACGCCGCCGGATTCATTCGGCTATATGGACTCTCCGCCCGGGTCCGGGCTATCCGCGATCAGGAAATGGCCGCGTCACAGCGTGAGAAAGACGGCAAAACCGGATCGCGAGAGACTGCGACTCTCGCGATCGCTTGAGCCTTCCCTTTCCCGTGTCCGATCACACTTCCCACAAGCTTTGGGGGGGACGGTTCGCGGTCCCGACGGCGGCTGCACTTGACGCCCTCAATCGCTCAATTGGGACGGACTATCGCCTCTGGCCGTTCGATATCAATCTATCGCGCGCCTGGGCCGTTGCCCTCTGGGGGGCAGGCGTTCTCACCCTCGATGAAAGCAAGAAGATCGAGCGAGGCCTCGCCGCTGTAGCCGAGAAGCTGGCGAGCGGCGCAGCACCTCTGCCGTCCGATGAGGACGTGCACACGCTGATCGACAGGATGCTTCACGACGAGGTCGGAGATGTAGCGTCAAAGCTGCACACCGGTCGAAGCCGTAACGATCAGGTTGCCACTGCGACACGTCTTTGGTCCATGGACGCCTGCGTCAAGCTGGATTCCGCGACGCGGATGCTGCAGCAGATAATGCTCGATCATGCGCAGACGCTCGAAGAAGCGCTGATGCCGTCCTACACCCACCTCCAGCGGGCGCAGCCGGTTTCAGCAGCGCACTGGATGTTGTCGCACTTCTGGCCGCTCGAGCGCGATCGCGCCCGCATTGCATCCGCGTCGCGAGCAGCAGCCGTTCTCCCTCTTGGGTCCGGCGCAATCGCTGGCTGTGCATTTCCCATTTCGCGCGTGCTTCTCCAAGGCAGTCTTGGGTTCAGCACGGTGTCTCAGAACAGCATCGACGCAGTAGGTGACAGGGATTTCGTCGCCGAGCTGCTGTTCGCCGTCGCGATGATGGCGACCCATCTCTCGCGTCTCGGCGAAGACCTGATCATCTACGGGTCCAGCGAATTCGGATTCGCGCAGTTTGGAGACGCCTTCACCACCGGATCCAGCATGATGCCGCAGAAGCGAAATCCGGATGCGCTTGAGCTCGCACGCGGATCGGGTGCTCGCGCAATTGGTGACCTCTCCACGTTGCTGTCGACCCTCAAGGGTTTGCCGAGCGGATACAACAAGGATCTGCAGGACGACAAGCGCGTGTTATTCGATGCCGTAGATACTGCCCTTCTAGTACTCCCGGCAGTCGCTGGCGCGCTCAAGGAAACCCGTTTCAATACGAAGCGTATGCGTGCAGCGCTCTCCAGCAGCATGATGGCAACCGATCTCGCTGACTACCTGGTAGAGAAGGGAGCTACCTTCCGTGAAGCTCACTCGGCCATTGGTGCGCTGATTCGCGAAAGCGAGCGCGATGGTTGCGATCTGGATGGCTTGCCATTGGCGTCGTTCAGGGCTGCACATTCTCTGTTCGGCGACGATGCCATTGATTGGCTCGAGCCAGCAAGATCAGTCGCGCGTCGCGACGTACCTGGTGGAACGGGTCCGGGCGCTGTGAAGGCTCAGCTTCGTTCGGCGCGAGAAGCACTACGGCCGGTGGCGGAAGTAGCTCGCGGCAATGAGCTGGTGCTTCGCGCGATCTAGAACAGAAATCCGTTCTTCAAAAGGTCAGAACATCAGCCCGAGCGAGATCGGAACGAAGTGGATGACACCGCCTTTCGCCGGCTCTCTGGATACGAAATGATATCTCGACTCCAGGAAGCTCGTGATCGGCCCGAGTCCGAATGTCATTCCAAGCCCCGCATTCAAGCCGAAATGATTCTCGGCTTTGGATCCGGCGACATCGAGCTTGGTGTTGTACAGCCCTCCACCGGCTACGATGTAGCTCTTCGCCGTGGTTCCCGGGAATGCATAAATGAGATTCCCCAGTACGCCAGCAATTCGGAAGTTGTAGGGATTGGCGGGTACGGACTGGGCTTTGTGCGAGAAACTGTTATAGATCCCCTCAAATCGGACGCCGATCGGTAGTTCGGCCACACCGAGCGCGACGGTGACCATTCCATTAAAGCCCGTGCTCTGAGTATTGCTCAACTTTCCAACTGGTATCGCGGCTCCTCCACCGATTCCAAGAGCGTAGGTCTTTTGGGCCGCAGCTCGAGCAGCGACCATGGCTACGGTAATGATGGAGATCACTAGAGCTCGAGTAACGCGCTTCATTTGTCCGCCAGGCGAGTTCGCAGTTGAGAGAGTCTGAATTTCCGCACAATATAACGAGAGAACAGCTTATAATTGCAGAGATGAGGTTGTACATTTTATTATCCTGAAAATATAGGATAATTAATGCCACGCGCCTATACTGTTGCAACTGCTGCACTTGCGCTCGGGACTACCGCGAAGTGGATAGACAACGTGTTGTCGCACAATCGTGTTTCCGGGGTAGCCCAGGAGCGCCAGGGAGTATCTCGTAGCCTTGCGATCGAAGCCTTGTTGATTTTGGCGCTAGCAGTTTTGCTCATTCAGGAGCTCGGGTTGACGACCCCAAAGGCTGTCGAGGTGGCAGAAGGTCTCGTGGAGAACGAAGGTCGCCACAGTGCGCGGCAAGGGCTGGAGCTCGCCCTCGATCTGCCAGCATTCCGCGCACGGTTGCTGGAGGGTCTGGAGAATGCCGTTGAGATCGCCCCAGTTCCCAGGAGAGGACGTCCGCCCCAAAACAAAACGGGGCGCCTCGATTGAGACGCCCCGCCAGATTGTGCCAGTGAAGTGGACGTGGCTTAAGAAGCCTTCGTCACGTTCTCGGCAGCCGGACCCTTCTGACCTTCGACAATGTCGAATTCTACCGCGTCACCTTCAGCAAGGGACTTGAACCCCGAGCCGGAAATTGCGCTGTAGTGAACGAAGCAATCCTTCTGCCCGTTGTCAGGTGTGATAAAGCCAAAGCCCTTTGCATCGTTGAACCACTTCACTTTGCCGGTCGTACGCA